>CAQXTN010000033.1:0-19669 GCA_948916585.1 uncultured Oscillibacter sp.
TCCGCCGTCATCGACGGCGAGACGGTCTACTCCGAGGAGGTGGTCTGGTTCCCCAAGACCAACTCCGACCCGGACTATCACTATGACGGAATTGTCTCCGCCCTGAAATCCGCCGCGGAGCACATGCCCCGGGTGGATGCGGTGGGCGTCAGCTCCGCCGGCGTGTTCATCAACAACCGGACCATGAACGCCTCCCTCTTCCTCAAGGTTCCCAAGGAGATCTACGATGAAAAGGTCAAGGACATCTATATCCGGGCCATTCACGACACCTTCGGGGACGTGCCCTACTGCGTCATCAACGACGGAGACGTCTCCGCCCTGGCGGGAGCCATGAGCCTGAACGACAACAGCGTCCTGGGCATCGCCATGGGCACCAGCGAGGCCGTCGGGTATGTGGATGAGGAAGGCCGGATCACCGGCTGGCTCAACGAGCTGGCCTTCGTCCCCGTGGACGCCCAGCCGGACGCCATGCGGGACGAGTGGAGCGGGGACATCGGCTGCGGCGTGAAGTACTTCTCCCAGGACGGCGTCATCAAGCTGGCCCCCCGGGCGGGCATTGAGCTGGATGAGAACGCCTCCCCCGCCGAGAAGCTGAAGGCGGTGCAGAAGCTGATGGCGGAGGACGATCCCCGGGCCGCCAAGGTCTATGAGTCCATCGGCGTGTACCTGGGCCACACCCTGGCCTATTACTTTGACCTCTACGGCTGCCGCCATGTGCTGCTGCTGGGCCGGGTCATGAGCGGCAAGGGCGGCGACCTCATCCTGGACACCGCCAAGAAGGTGCTGGCCGACGAGTATCCGGAGCTCACCGGGAAGATCGTCCCGGAGCTTCCCGACGAGAAGTTCCGCCGGGTGGGCCAGTCCATGGCCGCCGCCAGCCTGCCGGAGCGCAAATAAGGACGGCGGCTCCCAGGAGAAATAGCCTGACCAGGAGGTCAGGCCCCACAAAGAACCCAATGCCCCCGAGCGAGCCGGGAGCATTTAGAAAAGAGGAACGCAATGAATCGGCAAACATTACTGGAAGCCCGGACCTGGGTCCGGGCCGAGCTGGAACGCTCCGCTAATTTCTGGCTGGAGCATGGCATGGATCAAGAGCACGGCGGCGTGTACACCTGCCTGGACCGGAAGGGCGAAATCTACTCCACCGACAAAAGCGTCTGGATGCAGGGCCGCTGCGGCTGGATTTTCGCGTTTCTGTGCAGCAATTACGGCGTAAAGCAGGAATGGCTGGACGCGTCCAAAAGCTGCCTGGACTTCATGGAGGCCCACTGCTTTAACCACGAGCGCGGCGACCGGATGTACTTCACCGTCACGGCGGAGGGACAGCCGTTGCGCCAGCGGCGCTATTACTTCTCCGAGGCCTTCTGCGCCATCGCCAACGCCGAGTACTACGGAGTGACGGGAGACAAGGCCCGCCTGGAACGGGCCCGTCGGTGCTACGACCTCTATTGGGACCTGAGCCAGGGCAAACCGGACCCCGTGGGCATGGGCCCCAAGACCATTCCCGAAACCCGGACGGGCCGGGCCTTCGGCACGCCCATGATCATTTTGAATGTCACCGGCGTGCTGCTGCGGACGGACCCGGAGCGGAAAGCCCTCTATGAGGAGCGGGCCCGTCAGTGCGTGGAGGACATCTTTAAATACCACGTGAAGCCGGAGCTGAAATGTACCCTGGAGAACGTGGACGTGGACGGCTCTCCCCGGCTGTACTACACCGAGGGCCGCACGGTCAACCCCGGCCACGACATTGAGGGCGTGTGGTTCCTGCTGGAGCACGCCCAGCGGACCGAGGACAAGGCCCTGGTCCAAAAGGCGGCGGAGATGTTCGACTGGGCTATCGCCGCCGGATGGGACCAGAAGTACGGCGGGCTGCTGTACTTCACCGACTGCCTGGGCAAGCCCCCGGAGGCCTATGAGCACGATATGAAGCTCTGGTGGCCCCACAATGAAATTCTGATTGCCTCCCTCATGCTGTACCGGGACACCCGGGAGGAGAAATACCTGGACTGGTTCTACAAAACCCTGGACTACTGCAAGGCCCACTTCGCCGACCCGGAATATGGCGAGTGGTACGGCTACCTCCGCCGGGACGGCCTGCCCACGGAGCCCAGCACCAAGGGCAGCACCTTCAAGGGGCCCTTCCACCTGCCCCGGAGCATGATTCTGGCCGACAAGCTGATGGGGGAAATTCTCGGAGAGTAAGCGAGGAGACGCGGATGGGCAAGGATATCATCGCGCTGATGATCCAGGAGTACGAGCGCTTCACCCGCTCGGAGCGGAAAATTGTCGATTATGTACTGGAACACCAGGAGGAAACCCAATATGTCAGCATCACCGATCTGAGTGCCCAGTGCGGCGTGGCGGTGTCCACCGTGTCCCTGTTCTGCCGAAAGTTAAAGCTGGCGGGATTCAACGACTTCAAGCTGGAGCTGGCCCGGGCGGCGCTGCCCGCCCGGGCGGCCCTCAGCGAGCCGGGAAGCGAAATCACAGCCGGAGATTCCGCCGAAACCATCATGGGCAAGGTGCTCTCCGCCGCCCAGGATACTCTGAACAACGCTTATCACATGCTCTCGGAGCGGGAGGTCACTCAGGCGGCGGACCTTTTGTGCCGAGCGGGCCAGGTGGTCTGTCTGGGACAGGGGAACCACGCGGCGGTGGCTCTGGCGGCCTGGGCTCAATTTTCCACTACCTCGCCAAAGTTCAAGACCATCCAGGACTCTCATATGCAAACCGTGGTCCTCTCCACCCTCTCCGAGGGGGACGCGGTGCTTTACTTTTCTTACTCCGGCGCCACTCACGAGCTGCTGGAGGCGGTGGAAGTCATTCAGACCCGGGGCGGGAAGCTGATTCTGGTGACCCGATACCCCAACTCCCCCGCCACCGCCTACGCCGACGCGGTGCTGCTCTGCGGGCCCAATGAACAGCCCTTCCAGTTTGGCTCCACCTCCGCCCTGATGGCCCAGCTCTACGTGGTGGAGGTGCTGCTCAGCGAGTTTGTCCGCCGGGCTCCGGAGGAGGCGAAGCGAAACCGGCAGTCCGTGGGCAAGGCGCTGACGCAGAAATGTGTGTAGGAGGCGGACATGGGGGAATTCTTCAATCCTGAAAAGGGAATTTGGGTCTGGCTGAGCACCCTGGTGGATATCTGCGGGTTGTCCATCCTCTGGACCTTTCTCTGTTTACCCATCGTCACCATCGGCCCGGCCACGGCGGCGATGTATTACACGGTGGTCAAATGTGTCCGGGGCCGGGAAAGTGGGGCCTTTGGGTACTACTTCCGCTCCTTTCGTCAGAATTTTAAGGTGGGCCTGCTGGCGGGGCTCATCGCGATTCCCCTGGCCCTGTTACTGTTCGGGGGACAGTTCATCGTCCGCTGGTACGGGACCCGCTGGGGAGGATGGGCCTATGTGCTCTACGTGGCCTATTACTTCGCCCTCATCCTTCCGGCGGGGGTACTCTGCTGGCTGTTCCCCCTCCTGGGCCGGTTTGATTACGGCGTAAGGGGCCTGTTCCGCACGGCTCTCCAGTTGACTGCCGCCCATCTCCCCAGCACCGTCGTGGCGGTCCTGCTGACGGCCCAGACCGCCGTGTTCTGTATAGAGGAGTGGTGGCCCGTTGTGTTCATGCCGGCAGTTTCCATGTTGCTGGTCTCGCTCTTTTTTGAAAAAATCTTTCAGCGGCACTCCCCGGAATTGGCTTCAGAGGAACCGGAAAATCAGGAAGAGGCGACAGAATGAGGACCGAAACGGCGTTCCGTTCCGGTCCTCGTTTCGCGTCTCGCGCCTCGCTCAATTGGGCAGCAGGCCCGGCACAGCCTCCGCCAGAAGCGCCGCCAGCTGGGCGTGGCCCTTCCGGGTCAGGTGCATGCCGTCCACGGCGTTAAACTCGCAGTCCTTGGCGTTCAAGTAATGGGCGCCCACCAGTTTAGCGGTTTTCTCATAGTAGGCGGGCAGCTCCCGGGACTTCTCCAGGCAGCCCTTCCCCATGGGAACGCCGGTTTCGGAGCGCTCCATCTCCGGGCGGATGGGGGGCGGGCAGACAATCAGGATGTTGGGGCCGTGGTCTCCCCAGCAGTCCACGCTCTGGGCCTTGCGGACCAGTCGCTCCATGCCGATGGCAACGCAGGAGGCGTTGGCCCCCAGGCGCTCCTTCACGTCGTTGGTGCCCAGCATGATGATTAAAAGGTCCAGAAACTCATGGCTTTTCAGCAAGGAGTAGAGCACGGTGAGGGCGTCCATGGTCTCGTGGAGGGGGTCCTGAAAAACGGTGGTCCGCCCGCTGAGACCCTCCTCCGTCACCAGAAACCCGGGCCCCAGGGCCTTTTGCAGCAAACAGGTCCACCGCTCGTCCTCGTTGAAGCGGATACCGCCGTCGGCGCAGTCGCCGGGATCGGCGCAATAGCCGTGGGTGTTGGAATCGCCTAAGCAGAGAATGTGTTTTTTCATAAATCGGTCTCCTTTTCTATCCGCGGGCCATTGGTCTAAAATTTACCCTTTCCCTTATAAATTAGCAGTTTTTTCCGGTTTGTCAAGGCAGGCTTTCGAAATTCCAAATTGATTTCCAGTGGTAATTTTACCAAAAATCGAAATTATTTTTGAAATTTCCGCCGAATATGCGGTTTGCACAGAAATCCTTTCGAATTCAATTGACAAAAGAAGGAAGCTCTTGTATAATTCATACAGCGGGCTGGTGCTTGCCGGCTCATTTTTTGTAAAGGTTAAAAAGGAGGACCCGTGATGAAGAAGTTGCTTGCATTGGTATTGGCCATGGTCATGACCATGGCCCTTGCCGCCTGCGGAGGCGGCAAAGATGATTCCCAGCCTCCCGCTGACGATCAGACCCAGACCGACACCCAGACTCCGGAGGCTCCGGAGGAGCCCGCCGCCGCCGGTGAGTTGACCCTGTGGACCTACCCCATCGGCGACTGGGGCAAGGAAGAAAAGGTCAAGGCAATTACCGACGCCTTCACCGCCGACACCGGAATCACCGTGAAGGTGGAATACTTAGCCTACGCCGACGGAGACGACAAGGTAAACTCCGCCATCACCGCCAAGAGCGCCCCCGACCTGATCATGGAAGGTCCCGAGCGTCTGGTGACCAACTGGGGCGACAAGGGCTATCTGGTGGACCTGAGCGACATGTTTGACGACACCGACAAGGGAGAAATCAACGCCGCCGCCATGGCTGCCTGCACCCACTCCAATGGAGCGGTCTACGAGTATCCTCTGGTCATCACCGCCCACTGCATGGCCATTAACCTGGACGCTTTCAAGGAAGCAGGGGCTGATGTGTATCTGGACCTGGAGAAGCACACCTGGACCACCACCGATTTCATTAACGCCGTGGAGGCGCTGTATGATCACTACCAGGCTCCCGTAGGCGCTGTGTACTGCAAGGGTCAGGGCGGCGACCAGGGCACCCGCGCCCTCGTCAACAACCTGTACGGCGGCACCTTTGCCACCGCCTCCCACGACCGGTACACCTGGGACGATCCCGCCAACATCAAGGCTTTGGAGCAGCTCAAGAGCATGCCCGGCATCACCTTTGACGCCTCTCTCGAGGGCGGCGACGAAATCAAGGTTTTCTATCAGGGCATCCTGAAGATGGCTTTCTGCTGGAACATCGCCCAGCAGCTGAACCCCAACCAGGCCGACACCGGCGCGGGTCTCACCGCCAACGGTGAAGAGATCGTCTTTATGGGCTTCCCCTCTCAGGGCGGTTCTCCCGCTCTCCAGGGCGGCATCTGGGGCTTTGGCATTTTCGACAATGGAGACCAGGCCAGAATTGACAACGCAAAAACCTTCATCAAGTGGATGTGCGACTCCGAGCACACCGTGGACGCGGTAAAAACCGCCAACTACTTCGCCGCCCGTTCCGCCGCCGAGGGCACCGATCTCTCCGGCATCTGGGCCGATAACGAGATCATGAACGAGTATCAGGTCCTCATGCCGTTCCTGGGCGACTACTACCAGGTCACTAAGGGCTGGGCCGGCGCTCGTACCGAGTGGTGGACCATGCTCCAGAAGGTGGGCGAGGGCGCCGACATCGCCGAAACCGTCGCCACCTACGCCGGAAACGCCAACGCGGCCGCCGCCGGCTAAGCATCTCAATACACGGTCAAAGAGATAAGGGTTTTTGCGCCCCTCTCCCGCGAAGGGCGGGAGAGGGGCGCGCTTATATCCCAATTTATTCCATAAATCCCTGCCCTGTAGAATCCAGTCGTAAAGGAGTGTTGATCTTGGCAAGACAGTCCCACCCCACCATGAGCCGCGCGCTGCAAAGGCGGGAAAATATCTCCGGCTACCTCTTTCTGCTGCCCAGCCTGATCTTCTTCATCGGCTTTGTAGTCATCCCCATGATCATCTGCATCATCACCAGCCTCACAGACGCCAACATGCATGACCAAGGCATGTTCGGCGGCTTCGTCGGCCTTTCCAACTTCACCAAACTGATGAGCGACGAGACCTTCCTGGAAGCGCTGAAAAACACGTTCATCATTGTAATTGTCAGCGTCCCGACGGTGTGCGCCTTCTCCCTGTGGGTGTCCTCCGTCATCTATAAGCTCAGCGGGCCCGTGCTGTCCGCCTTCCGCTGCATCTTCTACCTCCCCGTGGTCACCGGCTCCGTGGCCGTCACCGTGGTGTGGAAGTGGATGTATGATAACTACACGGGTATTTTCAACCACGTCCTCAAGGGCGCGGGACTCATCGAGCAAAACATCAACTGGCTGGGCGACTCCAAGTACGCCCTCTGGTGCATCATTTTAATCCTGTTCACCACCTCCGTGGGCCAGCCCATCGTGCTGTACGTCTCCGCCCTGGGCAATGTGGACCAGACGCTCATTGAAGCCGCCGAGGTGGACGGAGCCAACGGCTTTCAGGTCTTTTGGCAGGTGAAGTGGGCCCAGATGATGCCCACCACACTGTATATCCTGGTCATCACCACCATCAACTCCTTCCAGTGCTTCGCTCTGATTCAGCTGCTGACCAAGGGCGGCGCGGGAACCAACACGGTCATGTACCATATCTATTGGACCGCCTTCAAGCTGACGGAGCAGGCTGGCCACTTCGGCTACGCCAATGCCATGGGCGTGGTGCTGGCCATCTTCATCGGACTGCTGTCCGCCCTCCAGTTCAAGCTGGCGAAAGAAAAGTAAGGGGGTGCTGGTATGAAAATTGAAACTGGACGCGGCCGCGCGTATAAGATCGCCTCGGTGATCATCCTGGTTATTCTGGCGTTCCTCTTCACCTTTCCGCTGTATTGGATTGCCACCGGCGCCTTCAAAAACGGTGCGGACATCAACGCCACCAAACCCATCTGGGTCCCCACCGAGTGGGTCATGAACAACTTTGACAAGCTGATGAAGCAGCGCAGTGTTCCCCTGTGGGAGGTCTATCTACCCTTCGGCAGCTTCTTCAACGGCGGGAAAAAGGTGCTTCTCACCGCCGGGCCGGAGGCCCCCGCCGCCATCCGCTGGCTCATCAACGCGGTGCTCATGTGCGTGCTGGCCATGCTGATCACCTGCCTCACGGCGGCCATGGCGGGCTACGCCCTGGCGAAGAAGCGCTTTAACGGCCGGGCCATCCTGTTCTCCCTCATCGTCTGCGCCATGGCCCTGCCTAAGCAGGTCATCCTGATCCCCTTGCTGAAAGAGATGTCCGCCCTGCGCCTGTACGACAGCCTCTGGGCGGTGATCTTCCCCACCGTGGGCTGGCCCTTCGGCGTGTTCCTCATGAAGCAGTTCTCGGAGAGTATTCCCGGAGAGATCTTGGAGGCCGCCAGAATCGACGGCTCCAGCGAGTGGAATACCTTCTCCACAGTGGTCATGCCCATGATTAAACCGGGCATCGGCGCGCTGGCCATCTTCACCTTTATCAATTGCTGGAACGACTACTTTATGCAGTTGGTTATGCTGGCCAGCGGCAGCAATTTCACCATCCCCTTGGGCATCGCCACTCTCCAGGCGGAGACCTCCGTGGACAACGGCCTGTTGATGGCTGGCGCCACCTTGGCGGCGGCTCCTATCATCATCGTGTTCCTGATCTTCCAGAAGTACTTCACCCAGGGCATCACCATGGGAGCGGTGAAAGGTTAAGACAAACGGACAGATTCTGTTTTGCGCAAGGTTTTCAGAAAAAACTTGCGGGGTGTAGGGGCAGGGCCCCCGCACCTCCGCGCCCCGTAAAGCAAGGAGACACTATGATTTACGCCAAACACAAGGACGCCCCGGCCTACCGGGGCATCCACCCCAATCTGGACCTGGCGCTGGAGCGCATTACGCCGGAATTTCTCGCCAGCGTGGGCCCGGAGCGGGTGGAAATCAAGGGTGGCGACGTGTACGCCACCCGGTTTACCTACGAGACCGTCCCGGCGGAGGAGAGCTTCTTCGAGGCCCACCGGAAGTATCTGGACATCCATATCATGATGGAGGGCTCTGAGGGCGTGGAAATTGCCCCGCCGGAGGTTCTAAGTGAGTTTGACCGGGTGGAGGACAACGACTTCTATGCCTACCGAGGCGGGGGGGATTATAAGCTGGTCCTCTCGCCCGGGGACTTCCTGGTGGTGTTCCCCAGCGACGCGCATCGCATCAAGATGCAGGTGGATGGGCCGAGAACCGTGAGCAAGGTGGTCTTTAAGGTAAAAATTTATGACTAGGAGTGACAACATGAGAGACCTTTCCAAATACCAGGGTATTTTCCCCGCCTTTTACGCCTGCTATGACCAGGACGGCAAGGTCAGCGCCCCGGCAGTCCGGGCCCTGGCGAAATTCTTGCTGGGCAAGGGCGTACAGGGATTGTATGTCGGCGGCTCCTCCGGTGAGTGCATCTACCAGAGCGTGGCCGAGCGGAAGGAAACCCTGGAAAACGTTATGGCGGAGGTGGGCGGCAAGCTGACCATCATTGCCCATGTAGCCTGCAACAACACCGCCGACAGCCGGGAGCTGGCGGCTCACGCCGAGAGCCTGGGCGTGGACGCCGTGGCCTCCATTCCCCCCATCTACTTCCACCTGCCCCCCAAGGGAATCGCCAAGTACTGGAATGACATCTCCGCCGCGGCCCCTAATACGGATTTTGTCATCTACAACATCCCCCAGCTGGCGGGTGTGGCGCTGTCGGTGCCCCTACTCCAGGAAATGCTGAAAAATCCCCGGGTCATCGGGGTCAAAAACTCCTCCATGCCTGTCCAAGACATCCAGATGTGGCACGACGAGGGGGCCCTGGTCTTCAACGGCCCGGACGAGCAGCTTCTCAGCGGACTGGCCGCCGGAGCCGCCGGAGGCATCGGCGGGACCTACGCCGCCATGCCGGAGCTGTATCTGGAGATTTACCGCTGCTTTAAGGCCGGAGAGCTGGAGAAGGGACGGGAGGTCCAGAACGAGTGCTGCCGCATCATCTACAAGATGTGCTCCACCCAGGGGAACATGTACGCCGTCATCAAGGAAATTCTCCGCCTCCAGGGCGGGCCGGACATCGGCGGCGTCCGGGCGCCGTTGCTGGCGCTGGAGCCCGGTGACCAGGAAATCATCGTCCAGGCCCACGAAATGATTCAGGCCGCCATTGCGAAATATTGCTGAGCAAAAGAGGCCCCCGCTTTTCGAAGAAAAGCGGGGGCCTTCGTTCGCGGTTCGTCCTGTCCGGTGCGGGCTTTGAGGCAGGACGGACACGCGGGTCTTACCGAGCGGCCCTGCGGACCCGTTCCAGGGCCTGCTCCACCGCCGGGAGCTTGATCACGGCAATCGTAACCGCCGCCTCTGCCAGCAGATAGCTATAATTGTAAATAATGGGATACAGGTTCCGCAGGGTCTGGGGGAAATTCTCCGGCATATAGTCCATCCAGTAGAGGTAGCCTCCCAGGGAATGAAAGGCCCCCCGGGCCAGCACCGCCACAATATAGCCGATGAGGAGGCTGTTCTTCTTTCCGCGGAACAGCCCTGCCAGCCCCAGCGCGGCAAAGGCCAGCACATAGTCACAGCAGACCTGGAACAGCGTCAGGAAGTAGGGCTCCTGCAAAAATTGCAAGATGCCGTAGGCAAAGCCCACCAGCATGCCGGTTTTGACGCCGTACCAGTTGGCCACCAGCACAATGAAGAGCATGCTTAGCAGGGTGACGGACCCCCCGTAAGGCATTTTGAAAACCCGGATGAAGCTGGTCACATAAGCCAGGGCCACGGCCATGGCGCAATAGGCCAGTTGCCGGGCGGCAAAGCCCTTCTTCTCCCCTCGGTCCGCCAGAAACAGTCCCGCCAGGATGCTGAGAACCAGCAGCAGGGCGCACAGCCCGTAACCGGCGGCGGTGAGGCCCCCCTCGCCATTGACAAACAGTTGCAGCATGGAATTTGTTCCTCCTTGTTCCGACCGCGAAACTGACGGCAATCCAAAACAGCCCTCCCGAAACCGGGAGGGCTGTTCCTCATGCGGAAAAAAGCATGTCGGTTCATGACGGCTCCCTACGTTGGCATTACCCAAATCAGGTTGTGGGTCGAAGCGTTCGCTTCCTCTCAGCCCGCATCCGCGAGCTCCCCAGTTCACGATCTATGTAATTTGTGCCCTCATTATAGCACGACTCAGAGCCCGGCGCAAGGTTTTTTCGCCCTGAGGCGGAAAAAATAAAATTGGCGGTTGCGAAATCCCTCTGGCTTTGGTATCTTAGAAGCTGGATTCCTTCCAAGAGAACAATAAAACGGCAAGGGTGAGCTTATGAAAGAACTGTTTTCAGGAACCAACCAATACGTGGCCTCCGGCGAGCTGATGGCGGCGGTGAACATCGCCGTGACGCTGGAAAAGCCGCTTCTCATCAAGGGAGAACCGGGCACCGGAAAAACCATGCTGGCCCAGGCCGTGGCACAGGCCCTGGGGAAAGAGCTGATCATCTGGAACATAAAATCCACCACCAAAGCCCAGGACGGCCTGTATGTCTACGACGTGGTTCAGCGGCTCTACGACAGTCAGTTCGGCACCCACGGTGTAGACGACGTGACCCGCTATATCAAGCTGGGTAAATTGGGGGAGGCGTTCTCCTCTGAAGCGCAGGTGGTGCTGCTGATCGACGAGATCGACAAGGCGGACCTGGAGTTCCCCAACGATCTGCTGTGGGAACTGGACCAGATGGAGTTCTACATCCCGGAGACCCGGGAGACCGTCCGGGCGAAGAAGCGGCCCATTGTCATCATCACCTCCAACGCGGAGAAGGAGCTGCCCGACGCCTTCCTTCGCCGATGTATTTTCCACTATATTGACTTCCCGGACCAAGAGCAGATGGAACGCATCCTCCGCGTCCACTTCGACCATCTGGAGGAGGACCTGCTCCGTCAGGCCATGGCCGCGTTCTACTGGCTCCGGGAGCTTCGGGGCATTGACAAGAAGCCCAGCACCTCGGAGCTGGTGGATTGGCTTCGTGCCCTCATCGCCGGGGGCGTGGACCCTGCCCGAATTTCCAAGGACCTCCCCTTCGCCGGGGTCCTGCTGAAAAAGGACAAGGACCTGCGGACCCTTCGGGGCGCCCGGTAAGGCCATGTTCATCGCCTTTTTCTACCTCCTCCGGAGCCGGGGGCTGGACGTGACGCCGGACGAGTGGATGACGCTGCTGGGGGGATTGTCCCGGGGACTGCACCAGTCCTCCCTGACGGGGTTTTACCGGCTCTGCCGGGCGGTGCTGGTGAAGAGCGAGGCGGACTTCGACCGCTTCGACCAGGCCTTCCTGGAGTTCTTCCGGGAGGTCCCCTGGAACGGCGAGCTCCCGGAGGAGCTTCTCAACTGGCTGGACCGCCCGTCGGAGAACCTGGGTCGGACTTTGGAGGAGCTGAAGCGGGCCGGGTTCTCAGAGGAGAACGCAGAGGAGCTTCTGCGGCTTCTGGAGGAGCGCCTGAAAGAACAGACCGAGGAGCACAACGGCGGCAGCTACTGGGTGGGCACCCAGGGCCGCTCTCCCTTCGGCAACAGCGGCTGGCATCCCGGCGGCCTCCGCATCGGCGGACAGGGCCGCCACCGCACCGCCATGATGGTGGCGGGGGAGCGGCGCTTCCGGGACTTTCGGAAGGACAATACCTTGGACACCCGCCAGTTCCAGACCGGCTTCCGCCTGCTGCGGCAGCTCTCCAGCCAGGCGGACCCGCGGGAGGAGGTTCTGGATGTGGACGGCACCATCCGGGACACCTGCGACAACGGCGGGCTTTTGAAAATCCGAAAGACCCACCCCCGGAAAAACGCCGTCAAGGTTCTGCTTCTAATGGACTCCGGCGGGTCCATGGAGTATTATGCCGGGCTTTGCTCCCGGCTGTTCCAGGCCGCCCAGAAATCCAACCACTTCAAGGAGCTCCACACCTACTATTTCCACAATTGTATCTACTCGGAGCTTTACACCGGCCCCGCCCTCCGCTATCAGGAAGAGGTGCCCACGGAGTGGGTCCTCTCCAATTTCGACAGCGGCTACAAGGTCCTCGTGGTTGGCGACGCCGCCATGAGCCCTTACGAGCTGCGGGAGAGGCGCTACGACTGGGGAAAGCGGACCTACGGCCCCTCCGGCCTGGAGTGGCTGGAGCGGATGAAGCGGCAGTATCCCTACCTGGTCTGGCTGAATCCGGAGCCTATGCCGGAGCGGCCGGACTACTGGGGCCAGACCCACTGGCAGTTGGGGCGCATGTTCCCCATGTACGACCTCACCGCCCAAGGGCTGGAGCAGGCCATGAAGCGGCTGATGAGCCGGAAATAACGAACGCGGAGACCGCCTTTCAGCGGCCTCCGCGCTTTTGTCTCCATGGGGGGAACGCCCCTCACCGGAGCAGCTGGCGCACATCATCCTTCCCCCGCTTGCCATGGGTACGCAAAGCCTGAGAGGAGGGCCGGGAGATGGACCGGCGAGCGTCCTCCAGCAGGGCGCCCGCCTCCGACTCATCCCGGACGAGCCCGCCGCCCAAATACTGCTGGACCCCCAAAAGGCCGTTCCAGCTCCGCTCCAGCCGGTGATACAGCACATGATAGGCGTTTTGAATCTGGGCCACCCAGCGGCGGTCCCGCTCCACCAGAGCCTGGGCAGCCTTGACGGCCTCCTTGGTGTTCACGCTGAGCCGGTCCAGACCCAGGGCCCGGGCGGACAGGCGGAATTGGGGTAACGTCACGGTTTCCGCCCCCATTTGGAGGGGAACTCCGGAGCGGGTCCAGAGCCGGGCCCGGCCGATGTCCGCCCCGTCGGCAATCCGGACCTTTCCGCAGCCGCCGAAAAGACAGGCCCCGATGTCCGCCCCGGGGTCGCCGCCCAGGGCCTTTTGAATCCGGGCCAGGCCGGAAATGAGAATGTCGCCACAGGGCCCCTGGGCCCCCGCGCCGATGGCGGCGGCATGGCCGATGGCCTGGGCAGTGACCAGGCCGCCCTGGATACTGATGTCGCCCACGGCGGCCCCCAGAGCTCCGCCGATGCCCGCGCCGCCGCCGGACTCCCCCGTGGCGTGGATTACGCCGCCCAGGATGTCCACAGGACCCATGGCCCCTCGCTTTCCCGCGCCGATGCCCGCGCCGCCGCCGGTGCCCACGGCGGTGACCAGACCGCCCCGAATCCGGACCCGGCTGGTCCGCTCCCGGCCTCCGCCGCTGTCCCGGCCGATGCCCGCGCCGCCCGCGCCGCCGGAGGCGGACAGGCTGCCGGCGGGATTCCGGCTATTCTCCCGGGCCTCCGGGCAGTCCACCAGCAGGGAGGTGCCGTCCCCCAGGGAGATGCCCGCCCAGCCCGCGCCGCTTTCAAAGTGATTCTCCGTGCCGCTCCGCAGCAGCAGCGTTACGTCATTCTCCCGCCCCAGGTCGAAGGCGCCCCCCTCGGATACCCGGCAGACCACGCCGCCCAGGGTTAAACCCATTTTTCCGATGCCGTCGGCCAGAACCAGCCGCCCGCTGAAGGGCCTTTGGTTGGCGTCGGTTCCTGTGCCGCCGGTGACGGCCGTGACCTGATTGGTCAGGATGCGCAGGGTGTGTGTCTCCTCCTCATAAATCCAGTCCTTCCCCGGTTCCCCGCCGGTGACGGTGAAGGGATTCGGGTACAAGACGGTCTCCTCAAAGGCTCCGGCATTTTCGTTCCAGCGCAGATAGGCGTAACGGGTCTTGGGCCGCTGGGCCTCGTCTCTCCCCCGGATGATAACCGTGTGAATCGGAGAGCCCCGCTCTCCCTTCTCCAGCCAAAGCCGGGCGGGTTCGCCGTTGAGCAGCATGGTTCTGCCATGCTTGCCGTCCACCGTCAGGGAGGTGACAGCGCTCCAGCCCGGCAGCAGGGTCCGCCACACGACGTCGAAGGGAGCCATGGGCTTCCCGGCCCCGTTGGTGACGGCAGCGGCCCGGGCCGCCAGCAGCACCGGCCCGTCGATGACCACCGGGACAGACAAGATTCCGTAATCTCCGCCTTCCTCTCCCGCTTCTGCCAGTACCACGCCGCCGGTCAAGCGCAGAACGCTGTCCTCGCCGCCCCGGAGCAAGCCAATCCGCACCGGCCCGCCGCCGCTCAGAGTCAAGGACGCGCCGGGACGCAGATGGACCTCTCCCAGCACGGTTTCTCCAGGGCTGGATACCCGCGCCGCGGTGCCCTCAACGCTCAGCATCGGAATCCGGGCTTCTCGGAACGTCACCGTCCCGGAGCCGGTTAGTAGGAGACGCCTCTCCTCCTGCCCAATCCCCTGAATGGTCGTATCCGCCTCTCCGCGAATGGTCAGCATCCCGGTGGGCTCTCCGCCGGACACGCCGGAGAGGTCCCGACCCGTCACCTTCACATCCCCAAAGTCCAGGGTGGCGGCCTGGAGAGACGCGCCCTCCGCCGCTGCCAGCTCCGGGCTCTCCCCGGCGGCAGTCTCCAGGGTGGCTTCCGAACCGGCCTCGGAGCTCTGAACCGCCGCCAGCAGTCCCATCATCAGCTCCAGCTCCATGCCCTCCATTCCCGCCAGGAGGGACAGCATCGTCACCCCGGACAAAAGCTCCGTCAAATCCCCGCCGGACAGCAGCTCCGTCAGGAAGTTCTCCATCCCTGGGGCCACGCCTCCCAGGAACTGGGACTCCAAATCCGAAAGGCTGGTAAACGTGCCGTTTGTCAGCAGCTCCACCGCCCGGTCCGGCGAAACCCCTTGGGACACCTTCTCTAAAAGCTGCCGCAGTCCCTCCAGGGCGTCCTTTAAATCCACGGTCTTCCCGGCGGAGCCCCCGGCGATGACGCTTCCCAGGTACAGCGCCGCCAGATAGCCAGCGGCGCCGTTGTCCTCCAGGGACGTTTTAGAGAGGGCCGCCAGAATCTCCGAGATGCCGGCGGTCTTATCCAGCCCCAAAAGATTCAGCAGCCGCTCCGGCGTCATGCCCGTGCGGGTCATGCCCTTCAACAGCCAGTTGGGGAGCTTTTGCGCCCCCTCCTGGCCCTCGTTTTCCACGGCATCCTCCGGCGGAAGCTCCGCTCCATCCTCAATTTCCTCCTCCCCGTCCAAAAACAGCCGCGTTCCCCCGGCAAAGGCCCCGCCGGTCATGCGGTCGATCTCCTCCGCCAGACGCTCCAGCTCCGCTTGGAGGGCGGCCCGGTCTCCTCCCCCGGCTGCCTGCCGCGCCAGCTCCTCCATGCGGTCCAGGCTGTCCTGAACCTCCGCCAGCACGGCCTCTCCCACCTGGAGGGTCCGGTGGCTCTCCCGGGTGTGGTTTTCCGCCTGACCGATTTTGGTCATAAGCCATTGGAGCGTTTTGGAGACGGTGGTCCCCGGCGTTTTGTTCACCGGGCGGCTCTCCCCGGCGGCAGCTGTTTTCTCCATTCGTTCCGCCGCCTGATACCGGGGCCCCGTAACGCTCCGCTCCCTGCGGATTGTCAGTTCACCCATGCAGACGCCCCCTTTCCTGCGTTGATTTGAAACGCGGCTTCTCCCGCGCCCACTTCTATATATTATAATATCGGCAGACCAGCGGGAAAGATAAGGAAGCGCCGCAACGGCAAAAAAGGGGAAAGCGCAAATCGCTTTCCCCTCTTCCAGTAACGTTATGCCTCTCCGCCCAAGGCCAGGTCTTTGACAACCTCCCCCGCCAGAAGCAGTCCCGCCGCCGCGGGAACGAAGGCAACGCTCCCCGGCACCTGCCGCCGGACCTCCCCCTCCAGGGACTGCTGATACAGCTCCCCCTCCGGGGTCCGGGGCGGCTCCTGGGAGTAAACCACCTTCAATTTCCGGATGTCCCGGCGTTTCAGCTCCTTCCGCATCACCCGGGCCAGGGGGCAGACGGAGGTCTCGTAGATGTCCGCCACCCGGAAGGCGGTGGGGTCCAGCTTGTTCCCCGCCCCCATGCAGCTGATGACCCTTGTTCCCGCCGCTAGAGCCGCCTGAATCAAAAGCAGCTTTCCGGTAACCGTGTCGATGGCGTCCACCACGTAGTCGTATTGGGAAAAATCGAACGCTCCGGCGGTGTCCGGGCCGAAGAACCGCTTCCACGCATGCGCCACGGCCTCGGGGTTGATCTCCAGCACCCGCTCCCGGGCGGCGTCGGCCTTGTATTGGCCCAAGGTTCGGCGGGTGGCTAAAATCTGGCGGTTCAGGTTCGTCAGGCTCACCCGGTCGCTGTCAATGAGGTCCAGCGTCCCCACGCCGCTGCGGACCAGGGCCTCCACCGTATATCCGCCCACGCCTCCCAGGCCGAACACCGCCACCCGGGACCGGGCCAGGCGTTCTATGCCCTCCCGCCCCAGCAGCAGCTCTGTTCTTGAAAACTGATCCAGCATCCCCTCACTCCTCAATTCCCTGAATCTCGATCTGTTCCAGGATGTCCTGCCCGCGCCCGGTCAGCGCCATGCTGCCGCGAAGGGGATAGCTCCGGTAGGCAGCGTAGTCAAAGTTCTCCAGGGGAATGTCGTAATCCAAGCGGAGCAGGCCCTTTCCCGTCAAACCCAGGATGACGGCCACGTATTCCTCCTGGGGCCGCGCCCGATCCTCCAGGTATACCGGCTCTTTCCGGTCATAGGCCGCGGCCACCGGGAGAAAGGGCGTCTCCCCCAAGCGGCGCAGAAAGGCCAGCTCCGCCTCTGTCAGCAGCAGCGCCTGCCCACAGCCGCCGTAGCCGCCTCCACAGTTCTCACAGCTCATGTCCATCCTCCTTCCAGACTTCCACAATGGTTCCCCCGCCCACAACGGCCTCCCCGTCGTAAAATACCGCCGCCTGTCCCGGCGTCACTGCCCGCTGGGGCTGGTCGAATACAATCCGGACCCGGCCCCCGGTTTCCGGGAACAGCTCCGCCTCCTGTTCTCGCTGACGGGAGCGGGTCTTGGCCTTTACCCGCATGGGTCCATCCAGTCCCTCCACGGCAATCCAGTTCAGGTCCTCCGCCAGAATTTCCCGGGCGTAGAGGGCACGCTCCGGCCCCACAGTGACAGTGTTGGCGGCCATATCCTTCCCGCAGACGTATACCGGCTCCCCCAGGGAGAGGCCCAGGCCCTTCCGCTGGCCCAGGGTATAACGGGCCGCGCCCCGGTGCCGTCCCACAGCCCGTCCCTCCTGGTTCAAAAAGTCCCCGGCGGAAAAGGACTTACCGGTGTAGGACTCGATGAACGCGCCGTAATCGCCGTCGGGAATGAAGCAGATATCCTGGCTGTCCTTCCTTTGGGCGTTGACAAAGCCCAAGCGCTCCGCCAGCTCCCGGACCTGCCACTTTTCTATACCTCCCAGGGGAAAACAAATGCGGGACAGCTGCTTTTGTGTCAGGGTGTAGAGGAAATAGCTCTGGTCCCTCCCGTCGTCCAGGGCTTTTTTCAAAAGCCAGCGGCCCGACCTCGAGTCCTGATCCACCCTGGCGTAATGCCCGGTGGCCACGTAACAAAGCCCCATCGCCTCCGCCGCCTTCATCAATCTGGAGAACTTCATACAGCGGTTGCAGTCCACGCAGGGGTTGGGAGTTCCTCCGGCCTGATAAACCTGGACAAATTTCTCCATCACGGCCACCTTAAACTCCCGGGCCAGGTCCAGCGTCATAAAGGGAATGCCAAGCCGGCGGCAGACCGCCTCCGCGTCGGCGGCGTTCCGCCCGTTGTCCCACTCCAGCAGCCGCATGGTGGCCCCCTGACAGCGAAATCCCTCCTCCCGCATCAAATAAGCTGCCGCTGAGCTGTCCACGCCGCCGCTCATGGCAATCAGTGCGCTCTGGTCTCTGTACGCTCCCATTCTGTTCCTCCCGACCCGGTTTTGATTTGAGGCTATCATTATAGTACAGTTTTTGCGTTTTGTCACGTAATATATCCGTGTCCAGGACCTCTTTCCTCCGGCACTTTGCATGATTGCCTTCATGTGCCTCTTTTTTTGCGGAGAAGCTTCCCTTTTTTCAACAAAAAACTAAGGTATTCAGAGAAAATTAAAAAAAGAGGAAGTAATTTTTCTACACTATGATTTTATGTAAACTAAATCTTGCTGTCAGCTTGGTTTAAAACTCCCCCTTCCATTTTTCACCTTCCGCAAAAAGGCAAAGTAATTGCTTTCTTTTTGAGAAACCGCTCTGTGGAAAACTCTGTGGAAAGTGTGAATAACTCCTTGTAGAAGATTTTTATGAAACGCTTTATGTAAATTTCACCGGAAACCAGGGGCTTTTTAAGGCGGCGGCAAAAAACGCAGGGAAGCCACGGGAAAATGGGAAAATGGGGTCGAAAGAATTTGGATGAAATTTCCATTTATGGTGTGCTTTTTTCCAAGCATGTCAAAAATCGACAAAGTACGCAAAAGGAAAACGCAGGATTTCCTGCGATAATACGAACGGTAATCATCAAGCGGGCACGGCAGCCGGGTTCAAAATTTTGAAGATTCTTGAAAAGTCCCTCTTGAATTTTTCAAAAAGAGCTTGTATAATAGGAAAAGGCTCGCCGGTGTGATGGAATTGGTAGACGTAGCGGATTCAAAATCCGCCGCCAGCGATGGCGTGTGGGTTCGAGTCCCACCACCGGCACCAAAAAATTGCGAGAACCAGCTAGTTAAGTCGGTTCTCGCAATTTTTGTCGCATATATGCAGCTTTCACTTTCTTGCTTTGAACCCATATTGGAGAGAGGAGGGCCTTCTTTGTATCGTATTTTTCTTGTGGAGGACGACGGCGTTATCGCAGGAGCCGTAGCCCGGCATCTGGAAAGCTGGGGCTATCAGGTGGCCTGCGCCCGGAAGTTTGACGCCGTGCTGGCGGAGTTTACGCAGTTCGACCCCCAGCTGGTGCTGCTGGACATCTCCCTGCCCTTTTTCAACGGCTACCATTGGTGTCAGGAGATCCGGAAGCTCTCCAAGGTCCCCATCCTCTTTCTGACCTCCGCCTCAGACAACGTGAACCTTGTCATGGCGATGCAGATGGGCGGAGACGATCTCCTATCCAAGCCCTTTGACCTCCAAGTCCTCTCCGCCAAGGTACAAGCCATGCTCCGGCGGGCCTATGACTTTGCCGCGGGCCCGGCCCTTCTCTCCTGCGGCGGGGCGGTGCTGAATCCCGCCAACGGAACCGTCACTGTAAACGGCCAACGCGTCGAACTGACGAGGAACGAGGGGAAGCTCCTCCAGCTCCTGCTGGAGAAAAAGGGACGGATCGTCAGCCGAGACGCCATGATGACCGCCCTTTGGGAGTCGGACAGCTTTGTGGACGAAAACACCCTGTCCGTCAACGTCAACCGCCTCCGGCGGAAGCTGGAGGCGGCGGGGCTGCCGGAGTTTATCCGCACGA
>CAQXTN010000034.1:0-19314 GCA_948916585.1 uncultured Oscillibacter sp.
CTGTTTGGGCGTGTTGACAATTTTCAAACAAGCTCTAGAGCGGTTCCCAGGAATAACGAGAAAAAAGGAGGCGGAGACAATCTGCCTGCATTTATGTTTCCGTATCAGTACAAGCCTTGGCCCCCGAAACGCTTTCGGGGGCTTGAAAATTTTGATAAGAATATCCGGTCTCCAAACGGCAGATACTCCTATAAAAACCATCTCCACAGGAGGAAGCGCCTATGATGACCGCCTTTGCCCGCACCGTCATCCTCTATTTTCTCATCATGACCGGCCTCCGCCTCATGGGCAAGCGGCAGATTGGGGAACTGGAGCCCGGCGAGCTGGTGCTGACCATGATGATCTCAGACCTGGCCACCGTGCCCATGCAGGACTTCGGCATCCCTCTACTGGCGGGGGTCATCCCTATTTTAACCCTTCTGGCCCTGTCCATGCTGCTGAGCCAGCTGTCCCTCACCAGCCTCCGCTTCCGCCGCCTGGCCTGCGGCGCGCCCTCCATCCTCATCCGGGAAGGGGTCCTCCAACAGGACGTCATGCGGAAAAACCGCTATACCCTGGATGAGCTGCTGGAGGAGCTCCGGGGCCAGGGCATCACCAGCGTGGAGGAGGTTAAATATGCCGTGCTGGAAAACTCCGGCCGTCTCTCCGTCCTCCCCTGGGCCAGAAACCAGCCCCCCACGGCGGAGGAGCTGGGCCTGGAGACCCGGGAGGAGGCCACCCTTCCGGTAGTCCTGGTCAACGACGGTCGACTTCTCCGGCGGAATCTGGAGACCCGGGGCCTGGACGAGAGTTGGCTTCAAGAGGCTCTTCGAAGCCAGGGGCTGTCCTCCCACCGGGAGGCGTTTTTGCTGACGGTGGACGAGGGGGGCGCGGTGCGCTGCGTGAAAAAGGAGGGACGGACATGAAAAAGGGCCTGTGGCTTCCCGCCGCCCTGCTGGCGGGTATTCTGGCCTTCTGCCTCTGGAACAGCGCGTCCATGACACGCTCTACCGCCCGCTGGCGGGCCCAGCTGGAGGAGGCGGAGCGTCTGGCTCTGGCCGGAGACTGGGAGGAGGCCGACGCCGCCATCCGGGAGGGCTATGACGAGTGGTCGAAGCGGCAGACGTATCTCCATATTGTCACGAACCACGACGCCGTGGACGCCGCGGAGGCCATGTACCACCGGGCCCTGGCCTTTGCGCGGAGCAAGGAGGACAGCGAGCTCCGGGCGGAGCTGGCGGACCTCCGGGACCAGCTGCGGCTGCTGGCGGAGATGGAGGAGTTCAGCGTGAAAAACGTGCTGTAGACCGCCCTGCTTGCCTTTTCCCCCTGGCCCGCATGGAAAAGCTCATCGGGCAGCACCCGGAAGCCCCCGCTCCCGTCAGGTCCCGCGCCAAAGGAAAAGAGCCGGAGTGATCAACACCCCGGCCCTTTTTCCGCTAATTACTTCTTCACGATTTCCGCCGTATCCATGGCGATCATAAGCTCTTCGTTGGTGGGGATCAGCAGCACCTTCACCTTGGAGTCGGGCGTGGAGAGGACGGTCTCCTTCCCCCGGACGTTGTTCGCCTCCGCGTCCAGCTTCACGCCCATGTACTCCAGGCCCTGGCAGACCATGGCCCGGATGGCCTTGTCGTTTTCGCCCACGCCAGCGGTGAAGATCACCGCGTCCACGCCGCCCATGGCGGCGGCGTAAGCGCCCACATACTTTTTCACCTCATAGGCAAACTTCTGCTGGGCCAGGGCCGCCTTCTGGTCGCCCTTTCCGGCGGCGTTCTCCAGGTCCCGGAAGTCGGAGCTGACGCAGCTCAGGCCCTCTACGCCGGACTTTTTATTCAGGACATTCAGCATTTCGTCAATGCCCATTCCCCGCTTGTTCATCTCGTACTGGAGGATGCCCGCGTCCAGGTCGCCGGACCGGGTGCCCATGGGCACGCCCGCCAGAGGGGTGAAGCCCATGGAGGTGTCCACGCTCTTGCCGCCGTCCACCGCCGTGATGGAGGAGCCGTTGCCCAGGTGGCAGGAGATCAGCTTGACCTCTTCGGGCTTCTTACCAAGCATAGCGGCGGCCCGGCCCGCCACGTACTTGTGGCTGGTGCCGTGGAAGCCGTACCGCCGAACCTTGTCCTCTTCATACCAAGCGTAGGGCAGGGCGTACATATATGCCTGGGCGGGCATGGTCTGGTGGAAGGCGGTGTCAAACACAGCCACCATGGGCACGCCGGGCATCACCTTCTGGCAGGCCCGGATGCCCGTCAGGTTGGCGGGGTTGTGGAGGGGAGCCAGGGGGATGCAGGCCTCAATGGCCCCCAGCACCGCGTCGTCAATCAGCACAGACTGGTTGAATGCCTCTCCGCCGTGGACCACCCGGTGTCCCACCGCGCCAATTTCGCTCATGGAGGAAATCACGCCGTTGTCCTTGTCCGCCACCGCGTCCAGCACGGCCTGGATAGCCTCGGAATGGGTAGGCATGGGAATGTCGATGGCGTCCAGGGTCTTTTTCCCCTCGGCCTTGTAGGTGAATTTGCCGTCAATGCCAATGCGCTCGCACAGGCCCTTGGCCAGCAGAACGCCGCTCTCGGGGTCCAAAAGCTGATACTTCAGGGAGGAACTCCCCGCATTGATGACCAGAATGTTCATGATGACCGTCTCCTCTTTTTTGGGGAAGCCCTTGCGGGATTCCCGAATTTCATATAATATAGAGCGGCAGGGAAGGGCGGAAGGTCCCGCTTTCCCTGTTCTCTAACTCCATTATACCAGACTTTCCGGGAGTTACAACCGCTTTTTTACCAAACTGTCACTTTTTTGTCACCACTTCAAGGGGGAATTTTATGACCGCCGCTGGTATCATTACAGAGTACAATCCCCTTCACATGGGCCACGTCCACCTGATGGCGGAGGCCCGCCGCCTTTTGGGGCCGGAGACGGGAATCCTCTGCGTCATGAGTGGAAACTATGTCCAGCGGGGAGACTTTGCCATTGTGGACAAAGCCGCCCGGGCCGCCGCCGCCGTCCGAAGCGGGGCGGACCTGGTGCTGGAGCTGCCGGTTCCCTGGGCCCTCAGCTCGGCGGAGGGCTTTGCCAGCGGCGCCGTGGAGATTTTAAAAGCCACCGGGATGGTCACCCATCTGGTTTTCGGCAGCGAGGGCGGGGCCTCCGCGCCCCTGGTTCGCTGCGCGGAGGCCCTGCGCTCCCAGGCGTTTTCTGAAAAACTCCGGGAGGAGCTGAAACAGGGCGACAGCTTCCCCGCCGCCCGTCAGCGGGCCCTGGCGGCCCTATTACCGAAAGAGGACGCGGCGGTCCTGGCCCGGCCCAACGACACCCTGGGCGTGGAGTACTGCAAGGCCCTCCGGGGCAGCGGGATTCGGCCCATCGCCATCCCCCGCCGGGGGGCGGCCCATGACAGCGAGACCCTTGGAAACGGCTTTGTCTCCGCCTCCGCCATCCGGGGGCTTCTGCGCCGGGAGGAGGAAACCGCCCTGGGCCTCTGCGCCCCCGCCATGGCGGAGGCCTATCGGGAGGAACAGGCCGCAGGCCGCGCCCCCGCGTCCCTCGCCCACTGCGAGCGGGCGATTCTTGCCCGGCTGCGCTTCCTGGAGGAGGCGGACTGGGCCGCCCTGGACCAGGGGAACGAGGGCCTGTACCGCCGCTTTGTTTCCTCCAGCCGGTCCGCCGGGTCCCTGGCGGGGCTGCTGGAGGCTGTGAAAACCAAACGCTACCCCCTGGCCCGGCTTCGCCGGATGGTGTTCCGGGCCTATTTGGGGCTGCCCCCCGCGCCGCCGGAAAGGCCCGCCTATCTGCGGGTTCTGGCGGCCAACGCGCGGGGACGGGCCCTGCTGGCCGGGATGCGGAAAGCCGCCGCCCTGCCGGTTTTGACCAAGCCCGCCGCCGTCCGCCGCCTGGGGCCCGAGGCCCAGCGCCTCTTTGATCTGGAGGCCCGGGCGGACCGCCTCTACGCCCTGGCCTGTCCCAAGCCCGCCGCCATCCCCGACGAACGGAGGAGAGGGCCGGTGATTGTCCGGGAGGGGGCGGGCTGAACAAAGGAGGAACCCCTATGAGTGCCATGATCGCCCTGCTGCTGATGCTGAGCTCCCTGGTGGGCTGCGCCGGAGAGACGCTGACCAATGTGAAAAACGCCCTGCCGGACCTCCCCGACGAAACCGTCTCCCTCTCGGTAGAGCTGGAGGAGTACGAGGAAACCGTCCGGGACGAGGATGGCGCGGCGCTGGCGGAGTGCTCCTACGCGCTGCCGGTGATGAAGGCCCTGGCGGCGGACGGAAGCGAGCTGGAGGCCGCCACCACAGAGGAACAGGCCCGGGCCCTGGCGGCGGCGGAGACCTTCAACGCCCGCTTCGCCCAATGGAAGGCCAACCCCCAGACCCTGGCGGAGGCCGCGCGGGATGATCGGGCCTTCCGAAATGAATCCGGCTTGGCCCCGGTGCCCTATACCGATGATTTGAGCTGCACCGTCTACCGGACGGAAGCCCTGGTCAGCGTCTGCGGCGTATACTACACCTACACCGGCGGCGCCCACCCCAACAGCATCCTCATGAGCTGGAACTTCGACCTGAACGGCGGAACCTTCTTTGACCCGGCCCTTTTGGATGAGGACGGCAAGCTCAAGGAGGCCGTGACGGCAGAGCTGGTACTCCAAGCGGAGGAAACGGCCCTGGAAAACGACTTGGCGCCGGAGGAGTTTTTCTGGACGGACTACGCGGACATTCTGGCGGACTGGAGCAGTTACGCCGTCAGTTTTAACGAAGAGGGCATGACTGTGGCCTTCTCCCCTTATGAGCTGGCGTGCTACGCTGCCGGGTCCCAGGTGTTCCAGCTTCCCTATGAGACCCTTCTGCCCCACTTAGGACAGCATGGCCGGGCGCTTCTGGGGCTGGAAGGTCACGCCCTTGAAGAAACCGCCGGGTAAATGAAATAAAAAGCGGCGGGCCGCCCTTTTCCGGGCGGCCCGCCTTTTTATGGAATTTAGGTGCTTTCCGCGGGGACGGCCTCCGCCTCAGGGGCTGGGGCCTCCGGGACTTCGGAAGCGGGAAGCCCTTTACTCTTGCGCCCAAAGAGGGACCCTCGGGGCTTCTTGGGAGGCTTCTTGTCCTTCCGGCGGAAAATGTGGCTGAGATTGTCGATGACGGAATAGTACACCGGGGTGAACACCAGGGTCACAATGGTGGAGATCACCATGCCCGCGATCATGGTGATGCCCATATCCGACATCATCTCGTTGGTCTCCCCGATGCCCATTGCCATGGGGACCATGGCCAGGATGGTGGTCAGGGTAGTCATCAAAATGGGCCGCACCCGGAAGGGGCAGGCGTGGAGGATGGCGGTTTCCCGGTCCTCGCCCCGGGCCCGGCGGATCTTGATGTACTCTACCAAAATGATGGAGGAGTTGACCACCGTGCCCGCCAGCATGATGATGGACACCAAAGACAGCATGGAGAGGTCCCGCCCCGTCACCGGCAGGCCGAAGAGGGAGCCGGTAAAGGCCACCGGGAGGATCAGCATAACCATGACGGGCATGAGGAAGCTCTCGAACTGCACCGCCAGGACAAAATATACCAGCAGCAGCGCCGCCGCCAGGGCAATGAGCAGGTCTCCAAAGCTCTCCATCATGGTTTCATAGGAGCCGTCGGTCTCCACGGCGTAGCCCTGGGGGAAGGTGTAGTTATTCAGAATCTCCCAAACGGCGGCGGTCATGGCGGCGGTGTCACCGCTGACGGTCTCGCCGGAGATGGTCACCTGCCGGGTCTGGTTGGCCCGGACGATGGTCTGGGGAGCCTGCTCAATGGAGACGGCAGCCACGGAGCCCAGGGGCACCGTGCCGCCCATGGCGGAGGGCACGCCCATGGACTTCAGCGCGTCCAGGCTTTTCGCCGCCGTGCCGCCGCCCCGGACCACCACGTCCAGCTCGCGGCTGTTGATGGTGACGCGAGTGGCGGTGGAGCCGGTGAGCTCCGACCGGACCGCCTGGCCGATGGATGCGGCGGTGAGGCCGTACTGGGCGGCGGCCTCACGGTTCACGGTGACCTTCACCTGGGGCACCTCGTCGGACAGGGAGCTCTTCACGTTCACCGCGTCGGGCAGGGCCTCGATCTGGGAAATCAGGTCGTTCGCCAGGAATTCCAGGGTGTCGTAGTCGTCGCCCTCGATGTTGACCGCGATATCCCCTCCGCCGCCCATCATGGCGCTGGCGTCGGAGGCGGAGACGGTGATCTCACAGCCCGCCACGTCCCGCACCGCCGCCCGGAGGGCCTGGGCGATCTCGTTGCTGCTCCGCTGGCGCTGGGACTTGGAGCCGATGTCCAGCATCATGGTGACGGACTCGTCGGAGGCGATGTAGAACATCTCCTCAATCTCCGGGACCGTCTCCTCCGTGATGGCGGACACCCGGTCGGCGATGACGGAGGTCTCATTCAGCTGAGACCCGATGGGCATTCCGATATTGACGGTAATCTGCCCCTGGTCCATGTCGGGTATGAGGACCATCTTGGTGTTCATCAGGGTGACGCCGAAGAGCACCACCAGGGCAAAGGAGGCCGCCATGCCCAAAAACAGGTGATGGACAAAGAAGTTCAGGGTTTTCAGGTAGAAGCTGCTGATCTTCCCGGTCAGCCGCTTCAGAGGGCCGGGCTGTCTTTCCGCCTGTTTCTCCTGACGGCGGCGGACCTTCTCCTCGTCCAGGGTGAAATAGCAGAGGAGGGGCACCAGGGTCAGGGAGATGACCAGGGAGGCAAAGATCAGGGAGGCGATGGTCAGGCAGAAGTCCTTGAACATCATTCCCGCCATGCCGCTGGTGAGGGCCAGGGGGACAAAGACCGCCTCGGTGGTGAGTGTGGAGGCCAGGACGGAGGAGGTGACCTCCTTTGTGCCCTCGATACAGGCGTCCGCCCGGCCGCGGCCCTCGGCGGAGAAGCGGTAGATATTCTCCAGGACGACAATGGAGTTGTCCACGATCATGCCCACGCCCATGGCGATGCCGCCTAAGGACATCATGTTCAGCGTCAGGTTGAAGGCCCGCATGAGGACAAAGACCGTCAAAATGCAGATGGGCATGGACACGGCGATGGTCAGGGTGGCCCCGCCCCGGCGGAGGAACAGCAGCACCACAACAGCCGCCAGCAGCACGCCCTGGAGGATGTTCTGATAGGCGGCGTCCACGGTTTGGTTGATGTAGTCGCTGGCGAGGTAGGGGGCGGAATAGCGGAGGCTGGGGTTATCCGCCTTCAGGCTGTCCAGCCGCTTTACCACCTGCTCGGAGACGTAGACCTCGTTGGCGGCGGACTGCTTGGAGACCTGGAGCACCACGCAGGCGGCCTCGCCGGACTTTGCCATGGCGTCCATGTCCTTGTCCTCCAGGGTGACGTTGGCCACTTCGCCCAGGCGCACCGTGCCGCCGGTAGGGAGGGAGAGGATCATGTTCCGCACGTCGTCCACCGTCTGGAACTTGGCGTCGGTGGAGACGGTGAGCTTTTTGGACCCGTTTTCCAGGCTCCCGCCGGGGTAGATCAGGTTCTGCCCCGCCAGAAATTGGGACACATAGGAGGCGGAGAGGCCATAGCCCGCCGCCCGGGTGGGGTCCAGCTCCACGGCGATCTGTTGGCTGACGCCGCCGTTCACCGTCACCTGGGCCACGCCGTTGATGCGCTCCAAGGCCGGGACCACCAGGTCCTCCGCCATGCTCTGAAGCTGGCTTAAGTCCTCGCCCACCAGGGCGATCATGGCTGTGGGCATCAGGGCGCTGAGGTTCATGTTGATGATCACCGGGTCCATGGCGTCCTCCGGGAGGCTCACCATGTCGAACTGCTCCCGGAGCTTCGTGGCGGCGATGTCCAGGTCTGTGCCGTCCACATAAGTAATTTGAATTTGGCTCACGCCGTCGGAGGAGGTGGAGGAAATCTCATCCACGCCGGGAACGGACATGATGGCTCCCTCCAGGGGCCGGGTGACCAGCTCCTCGATGTCGCTGGGGCTGGCCCCGGTGTAATAGCAGGCCACCACGGCCATGGGCATCTCCATCTCCGGCATCAGGGCCATCTGGAGCTGCGTGGCGAACATCAATCCAAAGACGCAGATCAGGATGCTGGCCAGAATGGTCGCCACCTTGTGCTGGATGCTTGCTCTGGCGATACTCATGTTCAATTATTCCTCCTGGCCCTCTCCGTCTTTGGGAGCGGCGGCTTCACCGGATTCCGGGCTCTCCGCCGGGTCCTCCGCCGGGGCGGTAGACTCCTCGCCGGAGACCACGCGGACCGGGTCGCCGTCGTTCAGGTAGGCCTGCCCCACCGTGACCAGCCGCTGCCCGGCGGAAAGGCCGGTGAGGACCTCCGTCACGCCGTTGCCGGTGAGGCCGGTGGAGACCTCCGTGTATTTGGCGGTACCGTTCTCCACCACAAAGACGTACTGGGTCTCGCCCCGGGTCAGCACCGCCTCGGTGGGCACCACGATGGTGTTCTCCGACACGTCGGTGTGGAAGGTCACGTCGGCGAACATGCCCGCCAGCAGCCCGTCGGTGTCGGAGGGCAGGGACAGCGTGACGGTGTAGAGCCGGGTCTGCATGTTGGCCGCCCGCTCCACGGAGCGGATGGTGGCCTCAAAGGTCTGATTCGCCGCGCTGACGGACACGTCCGCCTTGTCCCCCACCGAGAGCTTCGGCACCAGGGCCTCGGAGACCTGGACCACTGCCTTCATCTGCTCCGCCCCGTCGATGACGGCCACGGGAGCGGCGTTGGAGATGAATCCTCCCTCGGTGGCGTTCATGGTCACCAGGGTGCCGCTGCTGGGGGCAATGACGTTGCCCCGGGCGTCCACATTCTCCAGCACCGTGTCCAGCTGCTCCACGTTGGAAAGGGCGTTCTGCATCCCCGCCTCCAGCTGGGAGAGGGTGGAGTTCCGCTGGGCGATGGCGCTTTGGAGCTGGAGCTCCGCCTGGTCAATCTCCATTTGAGAGGCCGCGCCGATCTCATAGAGCTCCTTCAGGTCCCGGACGTTCTTCTCCGCCAGGGCAATCTGCTTTTCAAAGACCGCCGACTGGTCGTTGTAGCTCTGGGCGGAGGAGCGGTAGCTGATGCTGGCGGCATTGTGGGAGGCCAGGGTGCTCCCAAGGTCCAGGGTGCACAGCATGTCGCCGGCCTTCACCTCGTCTCCCGCCTCGGCGTAGACGGCGGTGCACTTGGCGCTGACGGCCACCATGATGGTGGACTGATCCTCCGCCAGAAGCTGGCCGGAGACGGTGTTTTCCGTATAGATGGTATCCGCCCCAATGCTCTGCACCTGGACGGCCACGCCCGGGTTGACGGGCTCTTCCTCCGGCGCGTCCTCTGCCCCGCCGCAGGCGGCGAGGCTCAGCGCCAGGGTGGCGGCAAGCAGCGCCGCCAGGATTCTGTTCTTTGTCATGTAGTTCCTCCAAATCGTCGTCGCTCGTCCTCAGGTCCCGGTCTGGCCGCCGCTCATCACGCCGTAGTTCACGGCCCAATAATAGGTCCGATAGGCGGTGAACAGGTTTCGCCGCGCGGTCTCCACGGCTTCCTTGGACTCTGTCAGCTGGTCCTCCGCGTCCAGGAGGGCGTTGTGGGAAATGGTCCCCTGGCGGTATTTCAGCTCCTGAGAGGCGTAGGTATTCTCCTGGAAGGCCAGGGAGGTCTGGGCGGAACGCAGAACCTGCTGGTAATCCTTTACAGAGTCAAAGGCATTGCGGAAGTTCATCTCAAAGCTCTGCACCGCCATCTTGTACTCGTACAGCGCCGCCTCATAGGTGTGACGGGCGCTGCGGACGTTGTATGTATTCTGGGCGTAGCTGGCCCGGGTGTCGTCATAGGTGTCCCCGGCCTCGTCCAGCTTTTTCTTGGCGGCGAAGAGGTCATAGCTGCGGGTCTTGGCCTCCTCCAGGTCCGGCTTATAGTCCATGGAGTCCACCAGTCCCTGGCTCAGCGCCGGGAGGGGACCCAGCACCAGGGAGCCGTTGAGGTTCGCTCCCACCATGGACTGCATTTGCAGCTTGCAGCGGCGGAGGTTCATCTCCAGGGTGCTGAGGTTGCTCTGGAGGGTGGCCCGGCCGTTTCGCACCTGCTCCAGGGTCAGAGCGGAAATCTGCCCCAGCTCATAGCGGAGCTCCATTTCCTCCAGCTGGCGGTCCAGGGCGGTGAGGTTCCGCCGGAGCGTTTCCTTGGTCTGCTCCAGCTCCAAAATAGCAAAGTACAGAGACTCCGCTCCCACCACGGTGAGGTCCTGGGCGTTTTTCAGCTGCCGCCGGGCGGCGGCGGAGTCCTTTTGAAGCTTGCCGGAGGCAAGCTCCGATACGTTGGCGCTGAGGCTGGCATAGGAGCTGGCCAGGTTGGAAATCACGAAGCCCTGCATGGCCCCCTCCATAGGGGTGGAGACGGGAATCTGGGCGTACATCTTCTGGGCGGCCTCCAGGCTGGTCATCTGGGCGTTCAGGCTCTGGTACATGTCGGTGTAATCCATGGCGTCGATGGAGGCGATGGACTCCTGGAGCATCCTTGCCGTCAGGCTTCCCTCCAGCACCTTGTCCCGCAGGTCCTCAAAGGCCAGATAGCGAAAGTCGTCCTCCCCGGTGAAAACCAGCTCGTCGTCCATCGTACTGTCCCCGGCAGTGGTCTCCGGCGTTCCATCGGGCCGCACCACAATGGGGTTTCCGCCGTCTCCGGCGGCGGGGGGCAGCGCGTCGGGGGCCTCTGGGGGCGCGTCCGCCTCCTCCGCGGTCTCCTCTTCGGGGGGCGCTTCCTCCCCGGCGGTGTTTGGCGTTTCCCCCTCCTGGTCCGTCTGGGCCAGGGCGGGTATGGCGCACAGCGACAGCGCCAAAGCCAGCACCAGCGCCAGCGCAATCCATTGCTTCCTCATGTCGTCCTCCTTGTATATAGGGTCTCCCACCCCACAGGCGCGGGAGCGTCTTCGTCTCTTCGGGGCCGTCACCTTTGTTTTACACCTTCCACCTGGGGGAAGGTCAAGAAAAATTTCAAGAAGTTTCCCCAGTCCGCAGACTGCCGTACTTCACGATCTCCAGCTTGGCCGCCAGCTCCTCCCGGTGGAGGGTTCGTTCCTCCGGGCAGAGCATGGCGTCCATGCACGCGCTGCCCAGGGCTGCCATCAGCAGGCAAAAGACCACCCGTCCATATTCCGGGCTGGGGTCCCGGAGACCGGAGAGGTCGGTCAGGTCCCAGATTCCGTCCAGCAGCCGCTGGCCCGGACGGGTGGGAAGGAACTTCTGAATGTCCAGCCCCTGGTTATTCCGAACGAAATTCATGCACCGTTTCATCATGGGGTCCAGGGCCGTCTCCTGCGCGGTAAAGTGGTCGAAGCAGTCCAGCTGCGCCTGGAAGATGTCCCCGCCATTGGCCTTCAAAATCCGGCGGTACTCCTCCTTGATGTGGTTCCGCACCTCCTCCAGGAGGTAGGCGAACAGGTCCTCCTTATCGGAGAAGTACTGGTAGAAGCTCCCCCGTGGGATGCCCGCCCGGCGGACAATCTGATTGACGGAGACGTCGGTGAAGCGGGCCCCGGCGAACTCCGCCCAAGCGGCGTCGAGAAAGCGACGCCGCTTCTCCTCCGGCAGCCGGAGGAAGGTCTCTGTACACATATGTATCTATCACCCCAAACATGACACTCTGTCATTTTGTGACAAGCTGTCACTTATTATAGTCAGGGCTAACGGCCCTGTCAACCGTTTTGTGCTTCCGGGGGCGTTAAGTTTTTGTAAATAAGGGGCCGCCCCTCCCGGGACGGCCCCTGGCCCTCAATACCGCTTCTCCAGCCGCTTGTAAATCAGGATGCCGGCCGCATACTCTACCAGCAGGAACGCCGCCAGGAAATAGATCAGCAGCTCCGCCGCCGCCTCCGGCACCACGCCCAGCTTCCCCAGGATGGAGAAGGCCACGATGGCGGCGCAGGCCAGCAGCATCCCCAGGACATAGGCATAGCGCCCGGACCGGTCCCGGAGCATGGATTTCCGCTCGTCCCGGAGCTCGATTTGCTCCTCCTCCAGGTGCCTTTGGTAAGAGTCGGCGGTTTCCAGCTTGGTCCATTTGACATATTTGCAGAGCTGCACGATGCCCGGCCCGAAGAAGGCGCCGCTGAAGCCGCAGAGCAGGCTGTCCAGCGGCGTGCTCCAGAAAATAGCTGCGGCCAGGAGGCAGAGGCCCACGGCAATCATAGCGATTCCAGTCCAAAGGACGCTTTTTTTCATAAAGTATCGCTCCTTTCATGCAAAAAAATCTCCTCAATAGGGAGCCCGAAAAAATCGGAAATGGTAAAGGCCAATTCCAGCGACGGGCTGTACCGCCCAGTCTCAATGGAGCTGACGGTCTGCCGGGAAACCCGGATGTCTTTGGCAAACTCCTCCTGCCGCAGCCCCCGGCTCTTCCGCAGCTCTTCCACGCGGTTCTTCATAGCCGCCTCCTTTCGCGTAAAGGTTTCTTTACAGGTTGGAGCGGCCGTCTCCCACCATGTAAAGCTTCCTTTACCTATATGCTACCACAGGCCTCGCTCTTTGTCAAGGGTCCTTTACATAAAATTCCCCTGCCTTGCAATTTCCCTGGCCCTGTAGTATCATAGAGAAACTGTTAAACGAAAACGAGGACCATTCATGAAACGAATTTTCCCCGCCCTCTGCGCCCTTCTGCTTCTGACCGCCTGCGGCCCGGACCTGCCGCCGGAGGATTCGGAAAGGCCGCAAATCGTCGCCGCCGTATTCCCGGCCTATGACTTCGCCCGCTCCGCCGCCGGGGAGCTGGCGGACGTGACGCTGCTGCTGCCCCCCGGGGCGGAGAGCCATTCCTACGAGCCCACCCCAGCGGACATCCTCCGGGTCCAGCGCTGTGACCTCTTTATTTACCTGGGCGGCGAGTCCGACGCCTGGGTGGATACCATCCTCTCCGCCATCGAGCCCCGGGGGGACGTGCTGCGGATGATTGACTGCGTGGACCTTCTGGAGGAGGAGACCGTGGAGGGGATGCAGGGGGGCCATGACCATGACCATGAGGAGGGCCACGCTCACCTGGGTGAGGTGCTGAGCATGGATGAGCATGTCTGGACCGCCCCCCGGAACGCCGCCGCCGTCACCCGGATTATCGGGCAGCGGCTGGCCCTCCTGGACCCGGAGAACGGGGAGGCTTACGCCGCCGGAGCCGAGGCCTACGCCCTGGAGCTGGAGGAGCTGGACCGGGACTTCGCCGCCTTCTTCGACACTCTGCCGGACCGGACCATCGTCTTTGGAGACCGCTTCCCTTTGCTGTATTTCGCGGAGGCCTATGATCTGGACTACTACGCCGCCTTTCCCGGCTGCGGGGCCCAGACGGAGCCCTCGGCGGCTACGGTGGCTTTTCTGACAAGGAAGGTCCGGGAGGAGGGCCTGCCCGCCGTCTGGTATATCGAGTTTTCCAACCACCTGGTGGCGGACAGCATCGCCGAGGCCGCCGGGGTAGAGACGGCCCAGTTCCACACCTGCCACAACGTAAGCCGGGCGGACCTGAAGGCGGGGGCCACCTGCCTCTCCCTGATGCGGGCCAACCTGGAGGCCCTGCGGGAACACATGTGATATTTAGAACGTACCGATTATGAAAAGGAGGGCGCCGCATGGACAACACCTTTGACTTCCTGACCCTGGATTTTTTCACCCGGGCGGCGGTGTTTCCCGGAAGCCTTGGGACCTTCCGCTACCGCTTCCAGCGCACCGGCTGGATGGGAGACGGGGAGATCCAGGCGTGGGTGTACGAGAACGTCTGCTTTGAGCTGGCGAAGAACGAGGAGACGGAGACCTTTCCCTGGACGGAGGAGGGCGTCGCCGCCTTAAAGGCTTGGCTGGGCCAAAAGCTGACGGAGCGGGGGACGGAGCCCTATCGAATTCCCTATCCACCGGTGGACGGCGGAAACGCCTGAGAATTCTATTTTGAGAGCGGAGGAACATAGTATGTATACGATAGAACAGCTGGCGGAACTGCTGAAACAGGAAAATGCCGATTTTGAACTGATCCGGCAGGAAGCACCGATTCTCTCAGCCAAGGACGCCGCGCCTTATTATGACATTACCAGGGCCGCTCCCACCCTCGTTCTGCAAAGCGACCAGGGACTGGCGGCCTGTATCCTTTCAGCAAACCGGGGAAGGATCGACTTCGAGGCGCTGAAAAGCGCCTTTGGATTCGGGAAACTGAAAATGGCGGACCGGGGAAAGGTCCTGAGCCAAACGGGCTATGAGGTGGGCGCGATCCCCTTGGTGGGCCTGGCGCTGGACTGCATCTTCGACAGCGCGCTGCTGGAGTACGATTACATATACGGGGGCACGGGAGACCCGCTGACGACACTTAAAATCGCTCCCGGCGACGTGGCACGGCTGAACAACGTCATCGGATACCTGCAATAGAAAAAGCGGCGGTCCTTCTTTAATAAAAGGACCGCCGCTTTTGCGGAAACTTTATTTAACATAGTATACCCGGCCTTCTTTCCGCGCCGCCGCCTTGGGCGGCTCCCCTTCGGCGTAGCCCAGGGCGCAATGGCCGATTCCCTCATATTCCTCCTCAATGCCCAGGGATTTCAGCAGCTCCTTTCCCCAAGGCGTTTCAAACTCCTCCCTCGCCCGGTGAATCCAGCAGCTGCCCACCCCCAGGGCATGGGCGGCCAGCATGAGGTTTTCCATCACCACGCTTCCGTCGTGGACCCGGTTGGGCCAGTCCTTCCTGGCTAGCACAATTAGCATGGCGGGCGCGCCGTAGAAGGGGTCGAAGCCCGCCTCCCAGCCGCCAATTTCACAGTTCATCTGAACAATTTTCTCCCGGAGCGCCTGATCGGTCACTTGGATGATTATGGTATTTTGCTGACCCTTCCCACTGGGGGCGTAAAGGCCCGCCTCGATAATCTGGTCCAGAATCTCCTGGGGCACCATGTCCGCCTTGTATTTGCGGACGCTTCTCCTGCTCTTCATCCGCTCCAGCATGTTCTCCATTGCCGGGCCCTCCTTTATTTATAAAAATCATTGCTCCCATGGTAGCACATTCCGCCGGAAAAGTCCATACGGGATTGTCTCCTGGGCAGATCCGCAATGTTATCAAAAGGGAGACGCGTCGCGGGGAAAGGGGCTCTGTCCCGCTTTGTTTTTCGGAGCCGCCCATCGTTCATCAGATAGGCAGGGCATTTCCCAGTCCATTCCGGGCCTTGCCAGGAGGCGGATTTTGTGGTATACTGCCCTCGATTTTTCATCACGTCAAAGGAGGCAATCCATGTTTACCGGCTTCACCGACGAGACGGTGGATTTCATGTGGGGCATCCGCTTCAACAACGAGCGGACCTGGTTTGAGGCCCATAAGGAGATTTACCTGAATCACTTTTACCGTCCCATGCAGGCCCTGGGGGCGGAAATCTACGATTTTATCCGGGACAAGCGCCCAGACTACGACCTGATTCACAAGGTCACCCGCATCTACCGGGACGCCCGCCGTCTCCATGGCCGGGGACCTTATAAGGAGAGCCTGTGGTTTTCTGTGGAGGAGCCCGCGGAGCAGTGGACGGCCAAGCCCACCTTTTGGTTTGAGCTGATGCCGGAGAGCTGGACCTACGGCATGGGCTACTACATGCCCAAGGCCCTGACCATGGCAAAGCTCCGAGCCCGGCTGGACCGGGACCCCAAGCCTATGGAGGCCCTGACCCGGGCCCTGGGGAAGCAGGAGGAATTCCGGCTGGAGACGGAGGCCTATAAGCGGCCCAAGGGCCCGGCTCCCTCGGCGCCGCTGGAGCCCTGGTATCAGGCGAAATCCTTTGTGATCTGCCACAGGGAGAAGCTGACGGAGGACCTGTTCTCCCGGGCGATTGTGGACCGGCTGAAGCGGGGATATGAATTCCTGCTCCCCTATTACGATTACTTCCTGACCTTGGACGCCGACCCGGACCCCCGGGAGGCCGGGGAAAAAACGCCTTGACAAGTCTGACCGGAAAGATTATACTGAAAATAGAAAAAGGCGCTGTCGGCAAGCGGTCAGCCCTTAAGGATTACAAAAGAAGTAACCGCTGAGCTGGGGAGCTATGGGCGGTTACTTCTTTTTGTGGGCCTGAATAAACAGACCGCAAATGCCGATGACAGCCAGACAGAACTGAAACAGGTCTGAATATGTAATCACTGGGCAGCCCCCCTTTCCTGAAACCGGAAGGCAAGAAGCCGCCCCCCATAAAGAGGACTGACCGTATGCCGTATGCCGTATGTACAGCGCCGTGCGCGGTACACCAAATATTCCGGCATAAATCAATCGGTATTCATCAACTGGAAAACGGCCTCCCAAAGCCCCACATAGATCCCCGCGTACTTCCCAAGATCAAAACAAAGGAGAAATTTTCATGAAAGCCTGTCCCGACCGTGCGGCAGCCCTGGCGCTGCTGCGCAAGTACAACACGGAGCCCTTCCACCTCCAGCACGCCCTGACCGTCGAGGCCGTCATGGGCTGGTACGCCCAGAACCTGGGCTATGAGGACGAGGCGGAGTTCTGGTCCGCCGCGGGCCTCCTCCACGACGTGGATTTTGAGAAATGGCCCGAGGAACACTGCAAAAAGGCCCCGGAGTTGCTGGCGGAAATCGGCTGTTCCGAGGAGCTCATCCACGCCGTTTGCAGCCACGGCTATGGCCTCTGCTCCGACGTGGAGCCCACCCATGAGATGGAAAAGGTCCTCTTCGCCGCCGACGAGCTGACGGGCCTCATCGGCGCGGCGGCCCGGATGCGGCCCAGCAGGTCCTGCTCTGATATGGAGGTCGCCTCCCTCAAGAAGAAGTTCAAGGACAAGAAGTTTGCCGCCGGCTGCTCCCGGGAGGTCATCAAGGACGGCGCGGAGCGCCTGGGCTGGGAGCTGGAGACCTTGATGGACAAGACCCTCCAGGCCATGCGGGAGAGCGAGTCCCGGGTGGCGGAGGAATTGGCCTCCCTGAACGGAATCCCACAATAGAACCCAAAAGAGCACCGGGGCAACGCCCCGGCGCTCTTATCTTCCTTTGAGCGGAATTACTCGATGACCTCCAGCGTTCCGTTCTCCCCGAACTTGACAGAGACAATCTCGTTCCGGGTCTTTTGGGCGATGTCGTCAATCCGCATTTTGGACGGGTAATCCGCGATAAGGCTCACGGCCACGCCCTGGCGCTTTGCCCGGCCGGTGCGGCCGATGCGGTGAACATAATCCTGATTTTCGTCCGGCACGTCGCAGTTGAACACGATGTCCACGTCGTCCACGTCGATGCCCCGGGCGGCCACGTCGGTGGACACAAACACCCGGAGCTTCCCATCCCGGAAGCGATTCATCACCTGCTCCCTCCGCCGCTGGGGAATGTCACCATGGATACACTCCGCGTCGACGCCACGCATTTGGAGGAACTTGCAGATGCGCTCCGTGGAGCCCTTGGTGTTGCAGAAGGCCATGCAGCGGTCGAAGCCCGTCTCCTCCAGAATCCTGGCGATGACATCCGCCTTTTCATTCTGCCCAACGTCCATGCGGAACTGCTTGATATCCGGCTTGTTCTGCTCGTCCTCCCGGACGGTGATCTCCACCGCGTCCCGCTGGTAGACCCAGGCGATGTCCATGACCTCCCGGGAGATGGTGGCGGAGAAAAGCCCCAAATTCTTCCGCTTGTTCATCTTGTCCAGCAGTCGGGTCACGTCGTGAATAAAGCCCATGTCCAGCATCCGGTCTGCCTCGTCCAGCACCACGGTCTGGGCGCTGTCCACCCGGACGGTCCGGCGCTTCATGTGGTCGCTGAGCCGTCCCGGTGTGGCCACCACGATTTGGGGCCGCTTTTTCAGCGCGTCGATCTGCTTCCCGATGGGCTGGCCGCCATAGAGGCAGACACAGCGGACCCCGGGACGGAAGGCGGCGATGTCCCGCAGCTCGTCGGTGATCTGAATGGCCAGCTCCCGGGTGGGGGCCAGGATGACGGCTTGAACGGCGTCGTCCTCCGGGTCAACATGCTCGATGATGGGGATACCGTAGGCAAAGGTTTTGCCGGTGCCAGTGGGGGCCTTGGCGATGACGTCCTGCCAGTCCATCATGGGGGGAATGCAGCCCGCCTGGACGGGGGTGGTGAGCTCCAGCTCCCGCCGCTGGATGGCCCGCAGAATCTCCGGCGACAGTCCCAAGCTGTCAAACCGGACGCCTTCAGTATATTCCATATAAATTTCCTCTTTTCACGTAATGGGGCGTATGGTAAAATAAGTGTGGATTTTTAAATATATTATACCGAAAAAGAAGCCGCTTGTAAAGCGGTCCGGCCTTACAAGTCCTCTGTTTTTGAAGAATTTAAAACTTTAATCAATTAAAATCTACGGAATCCACCAAATTATACAAGGAAACCCGAAGAAATTTAAGTAAAATTGTGTATTGTGAACCCAACTAGTCCGTTTTTTTATGCTAAAGTAAAGCTGGAAGATGAACAGGGTAAAAGTCAATAGGGGGGTGTCGAACGTGGATGAGATGGAGTATGTACGTATTCTTCGTGATTTGCGCGAAGACGCCGACAGAACACAGTCACAGATCGCCGAGGTTTTGGGAACATCCCAGACCATGTACGCACGCTATGAGCGGGGCGCCAATGAGCTGCCCATCCATCACCTGATCACATTAAGTAAGTATTACGGTGTCAGCACGGACTATCTGCTGGGACTCAGCAAGGAACGATGAAGCACGGACAGGAAGGTCTCCTGTCCGTGTTTTTGTATGCTTTTAGAAATCAGGTGTTCCTCACGGCGCGGCTTATGGTCCGCAATGGCAGATCGGCCCCAAAAGCCCCGGCGGATTTTCCTCGACCTTTCCGGGAATTTGTGGTATACTACCAACTTGTACGATATCTCTGTGTTCATCACCGTAAAATACAGCGATCCACCTCCGCCAAGAAAGGACGGTTCAACTATGTGGGCTGACAAAAGCGTATTCTACCAAATCTATCCCCTGGGCTTCTGTGGCGCGCCCAAGGAAAACGACGGCGTAACCGTAAGCCGCATCGGCAAAATCGGGGACTGGGCCCCCCATATCCAAAAGCTGGGGGCCGGCGCCCTCTACCTCTCCCCCATCTTCGACAGCGACCGCCATGGCTACGACACCCGGGACTACCGGAAGGTGGACTGCCGCCTGGGAACCAACGAGGACTTCGCCCAGGTGGTGGAGGTCCTCCACGCCCACGGCATCCGGGTGGTGCTGGACGGCGTGTTCAACCACGTGGGCCGGGGCTTCTGGGCCTTCCGGGACGTGCGGGAGAAGAAATGGGACTCCCCCTACAAGGACTGGTTCCATATCAACTTCGACGGCAATTCCAACTACAACGACGGCTTCTGGTACGAGGGCTGGGAGGGC
>CAQXTN010000035.1:0-19205 GCA_948916585.1 uncultured Oscillibacter sp.
CCGTCCTCAATGGTCAGGTTGATGTTGCGGAGGACGTGGTTGTTGCCGTAAAATTTGTCAATATTTTTCAGTTCAATGCGGCTCATATGGCACGTTTCCTTTCTGTTCTTATATAAAGTCCGTGGCTCGCTGGGTTACCAACTCTTTCCGATGTCGGCGCCGGCGACCTTGTTGGCGAAGATGTAGCAGAACAGGATGAACAGCAGCACGCACACGGAAATGGCGTCGGACATCTGGGCGTAGCCCTCCTGGGAGTAGGTGAAGGCCAGATAGGACATGGTCCGGGTGGTGGGCGTCATCATGATGATGATGAGGTCCAGCTCCTTGGCGATGGAGATGAACACCAGCATCAGGCCGGAGATGAAGCCGTTCTTCGCCAGGGGGACGATGATGGTGGCCATCCGCTTCCAGAAGCTGGCGCCGGCAATGTCCGCGGCTTCCTCCAGCTCCACGCTGATGGAGAGCATGTTGGCGGTGCCGGAGCGGCTGGCGAAGGGGAAGTGCTTGACCACGGAGGTGAGAACGATCAGGGTGAAGGTGCCGTAAAGGGAGGGGATCAGCCCGCCGAAGTGAGGCACGCTGAACATGGAGAAATACATGGTGGAGAAGGCCACGCCGCTCATCAGGTAGGGAACGAACACCAGCTGCTCGGTGAGGTTGCCGTACCACTTGCCCCGGCCGCGGGAGCTGATGTAGCCCAGGAACTGGCCGCAGAAGGCGGTGATGAGGGAGGTGATGATGGTCAGGCGGACCGTGTTCCACAGGGCGCTGAAGAACTCGGGGTTGCGGAAGATGCCCGCGTAGTTGGTATACTTCTCCGCTTCTCCGGCCTCGCCGATCCAGTTGTAGAGGGTCAGGTTTTCGGGACCGTAGCCCGCGCCGGTGGTGATCTGGAAGGTCTCCATAATCAGCACAAAGAAAGGCATGACCATGGCCAGGAACAGGAAGACAGCCAGGAACGCCATCATGGGCTTCTTTGCCGCGCCAAGAGGCATCAGGGTGCTGCGGCCGCCCTTGCCGCCCACGGTGGCATAGGACTTGCGCACGCCGATGGCCCTCTGGTTGCTCATCAGAATCAAAGCCGCCAGGCCGACCAGGACGATGGACATGGCGTAGCCCACGCCCCGGGGACCCTGGTCGATGTAGACGCGCATGCGGGTGGCCAGGGTGTAGTAGCCGATGCGGTTGCCCAGGTTGGCCGCCACGCCGTAAGTACCGATGGACTTGGAGACGGTCATGACCAGGGCGGAGAGCACGGAGGGAAGAATCAGCGGCAGGGTGATGTAGCGGAGAATCTGGGCCTTATTGGCGCCCTGAATCTCGCCCATCTCCTCCAGCTCCGAGTTGATGGAGCGGAGGGCGCCGGAGACCTGAATGTAAGAGAACGCGTAGTAGTGCATGGACATGCACAGCACGATGGCCGTGGGCCCGTAGGCCAGCCAGTCGGGAATCGGGATGCCCATGCCGGTGAGGAATCCGTTCGCGCCGCTGGTGGGCGTGCGGAATACCGCCAGCCAGGCGATGGCCTTGGTCCAGGAGGGAATCATGTAGGGCACGGTAATGAGAATGCCCAGAACTTTCTTGCCGGGGAGGTCGGTACGGATCATCAGCCAGGCCAGCACCGAGCCCAGAGGCACGGAAATCAGCGTGGTGAAGAAGCCGCAGACAAAGGAGTGCAGCAGGGGCTCCCACAGCACGGCCTTGGACATGTTGCTCATCAGCATGTACTGCCAATAGTAGAGCGTGAAGTCGCCCACTTTGCCGTCCACACGGCGAAGCTCGCCTTGCGCCAGGGTGAAGGTGGACTTAATCATGGTCAGCAGGGGAATGACGATCAGGCAGAACAACACGATCAGGCTGACCAGCACGACCATGTTGAAGGGGTTTTTGAGCACGTTCAGGATCAGGTTCTTCAACCGACGTGCCGTCAATTTCTTTCTGGGGGGTCTTTCCTTGGTCACGGTTACTGCATTTGACACGATAACACCTCTTTCTGATAACTGCCAGGAACTCCCCAGGCGATCGAGTCCTCCCAATCCGGTCACGCCCAGGGCTGTTCACGCAGGGCGGAAATGCGTCCGCTTTGCGCAAACGTTTGCGACTTCCTGCGTCCATTATAAAGAATCCAAAGCGGGTTTGTCAATTGTCAGCCTCCCGATTTTAAGAGGGGTTTTTTGTTTGTTTTCACGGTTTGTTTACAATTTAGACAAAGAGTGGTGGTGCGTTTTTGCTATTTTGTCAATTGAAATTTTTTCGATTTTCTGAAACTACGAATACGTTTTCGCCGGGTTTTTCCAAAATCAGGATTGTAATTGAGCGGCGTAGAGCTGGGCGTAAACGCCGCCGGCGGCCAGCAGCTCCCGATGGGTGCCCTGTTCCACCGCGCCGCCCTGGTCCAGCACCAAAATGTGGTCCGCCCCCCGGATGGTGGCTAGGCGGTGGGCGATGACAAAGCAGGTCCGCCCTTGGCGGAGCCGTTCCATGGCAAGGCTAATCTCCCCCTCGGTCTCCGTGTCCACGTTGCTGGTGGCTTCGTCCAGGATGACGACATCCGCGTCGGTGAGGAGGCACCGGGCGATGGCCAGAAGCTGCTTCTGGCCTTTGGAAATGCCCTCGTCGGTGAGAACGGTGTCGTAGCCCAGGGGAAGGGAGGAGATGAAGCGGTGGATATGGGCGGCCTTGGCGGCTTCCACAATCTGTTCCCGGGTGGCTCCCGGCGCGCCGTAGGCGATGTTCTCGGCGATGGTGCCGCCAAAGAGCCAGGTGTCCTGGAGCACCAGGGCCAAACGGCGGCGGAGACCGTCCCGGCTGTAGGCGTCTAGGGGCACGCCGTCCATGGTGATGGTGCCGCCTTGGGGATGGTAAAACCGGAGGAGAAGGGAGACCAGGGTGGTCTTACCCGCTCCCGTGGGACCAACGACGGCGGCCAGGCTCCCCGCCGGGATGTGGGCGGTGAAGTCCTGAAGAACGGGACGGGCGGGGTCGTAGCCGAAGGTCACATGGTCAAAGCGGATGTCGCCCCGCAGATGCTCCACAGGGATGGCCTCCGGCAAATCCGCCGCCTCCGGCTCCTCGTCCAGCAGGTCCATCACCCGTTCCGCGGCGGCGGCGCTGGCCTGGAGCTCCGCCAGGAGGTTGGCCGCCTCCCGGATGGGACCGGAGAACTTCCGGGAGTAGAGGACGAAGGAGGAGAGGCTTCCCAGGGACAGGCTGCCCCCCAGGTACAGTAGCGCCCCAAAGACGCTGACGGCGGCCAGGGAGAGGTTGTTGATGAAATTCACCGAGGGCCCCAGGGCCGCGCTGGCCCGGTCCGCGTCATAATAGGCCTTGGAGGCTGCGTCGTTGCGTTGGTCAAAAAGGCGCAGGTCCTCGCTCTCCACGCCATAGGTCCGAATGGACTTGCGGCAGCCCATCCGCTCTTCGGCAAAGCCGTTGAGGGCTCCTAGCTCTTTGGAGCGTAGACGGAAGAGGGGGTGGATGCGCTTCATTTGAAATCGGGTCAGAGCCGCCGACAGGGGAACCGTGACCAGAAAGACCAGGGTCAGCCGAGGGGAGAGGAGCAGCAGCATGAGAAAAGACCCTGCCACGGTGAATACGCTGGTTCCCAATTGCAAGAGGTCGGTGGAGAGAGTGGCGTTTACGGTGTCCACATCGTAACAGATCCGGCTAATGAGGTCTCCTGCCGGGTGGGTGTCAAAGTAGTCCACCGGCAGCTCGCTCATGCGGTCGAAGGCGGCTTTGCGGAGATCGTGGGATACGGCCCGAGACACCCGGATCAGCCGGGAGGAAACCATATAATTTAATAAGGAAGATAGGGCATAGCAGCCCAGCATCTGCGCGCAGTTCCGGAACACGCTGGGGAAATCCACTCCGCCCGCCCGGATGCCTACCGCATCTACCGCCCGGCCGGAGAGCAGAGGGGCGGCTAGGGATAAGAGGTTGCCCGCCATCAGCAGAGCCAGCAGAAGCAGAAAGTGGAGCCCATAGGGGCGCAGAAAGCGGCTCAGGCGGACAAGCGTCGATTTCTTCATAAGGCCCCTCCCATCTGTAGTTCCGCCATGCGGCGATACCGCCCGCAGGACTGAAGAAGCTCTTCGTGGGTCCCCTGGGCGGAAATTACACCGTCTTCCAGCACCAGAATGTGGTTTGCGTCCCGGAGGGAGGCCACCCGTTCGGAGATTACCACCAGCGTCACGTCAGGGAAGTCCCGGTGAAGGGCGGCATGAAGAGTGGCGGCGGTACGGTAGTCCAGGGCGCTGTCGGCGCTGTCCAAAATCAAAATACCGGGCCGGGCTGCTAGGGCCCGGGCGATGAGCAGCCGCTGGCGCTGCCCGCCGGAGAGGTTGGCTCCCCGGATGTCCAATTGGGCGTCCAGCCCCTTGGGCAGGTTTTCAATGAACTCCCAGGCTTGAGCGGTTTTTGCGGCGGCAATGACCGCTTCCCGGGGGAGATTCCGCAGGAAGGAAATGTTTTCATATACGCTATCATTCAGCAGGGCCTCATTTTGAAAGACTACACCGAAGCGGCCTCGGAGCTGCTCCCGGCTGAGGGTGGAGATATCCCTACCACCGGCCCAGACCACGCCGCCGTCCGCGTCGTACAGCCGGAGGAGCAGGGAGACCAGAGTGGTTTTTCCTGCGCCGGTGGGGCCTAAGATGCCAAGGGTCTCCCCTTTATTTAAAGCGAAGGATGCGCCGTCCAGGTCCTTTTCCACGCCCAGATAGGAGAACGAAGCGTCCCTCATGCCCAGTTCCGGCCCCTGGAGGTCTGGTTCCTTTGCCGGGCGGACCCGCTGGTCCTCTGGAGTTAGCAGAATCTCCTCAATCCGTCGGGCGGAAGCCACGCCTTTGCTGTATTTGACAAAGAGCTTGGCCAAGCCCAAGGTGGCGGTTTGAATGATGGTGAAATAGGAGAGGAAAGCCACGATCTGCCCGGAGGACATCCAGCCCCGATTTACCAATAGAGCTCCCGCCAGCACTACCAGCACCAAACCCAAATTCAGCAGAAAATCCGACAGGGGGTTGGCGGCGGCCATGATGCTTCCGGCGGCGGCTTCCGCCTCCTTGGAGGCCCGACTGGCGGCGGTGAAGCGTTCCCGTTCCCGCCCCTGGCAGGCCAGGGCCTTGACAACCCGGACACCGGCGGCGTTTTCCCGGAGGATGCGGACCACGGTGTCCACTGCCTCCTGGGCCCGGGTGTAACGAGGAATGCCTTGCCGGGTCACCAGCCAGATGGCAAAAAAGGTGACGGAGCAGATTGCCAGTTGTACCAGGGCCAAAGGCGGGGCCTGGAAAAAGGTCAGGGCTAGCCCTCCCAGCACCAGCATGGGGGCTCGGATGCCTCCGCGCTGAATTTTATCAAACATTTGATGAACATTATAGGTGTCGTTGGTTAGCCGGGAGACGATGGAGGACACGGAGAACAGGTCCAGCTGAGCCTGGGACAGAAGCAGTGTTCGATGATATAGGTCCCGGCGGAGCTGCCGGGTCATATCCATGGATACCCAGGCCGCCATGCGGTTGGCGGTGATGTTGCAAAAGGCTGCCCCAAAGGCCATGACCAGCATTAGTCCGCCTGCCCGGAAAACTCCGGGGAGATCTTGAGTGGGGACACAATCGTCAATGATATGGGCCAATAGCAAGGGGAGCAGCAGCTCCAGCAGGGCGGCGGTGAACTTCACCGTTACGCCTACCGCTACCCGGGGAGCGTGGGGGCGGAGGTAGCCTAAGATTGTTTTCACTCCGGGCCTCCTTTCGCGCATAGGCGCTCAAACGTTTGCGAAATGGTTGCTTTTATCATACTACGGCTTCGGGCGGCAAGTCAATCCGCATTTTGAAGGAACAGGATGAGGGCATTTTCTACGGCTGAAAATTTTGAAAATGTTTGACGTTTGAGAGGAAGGCACGAGAGGCCTGTGAGGCGCGGGGATAAAGTTACATACATATAATAAAATAAATTGTCAGTATATTCTGCGACATTAGGAAAATAGATTTAAAGTTAAACAAAAAATTCAGAATTTTTAGCAAGTTATCAGAAAAAAGGAGAGTTTCCAAAGGAAGGTTGCTTTGTTACTGTTATGTTACAACTATTGATAACATATTGATTTTCAAAAAGCGCTATGTTATATTCATCATGCGGCACGGATGAGGCGGCAGTCCCGGGGTAGATACGGGAACGGCTAGCCACTGTATGTGCGCCGGAAAAGCCGACGCGTCCCGGTCCGCAAATAACGGCGGTGAACTTCCCGCCGCAAAACAAGGAGGATGAAAATCCATGAAGAAGTTCTTATCCCTGGTCCTCGCTCTGGTTATGGCCATGTCCTTGGTCACCATCAGCGCTGGGGCCACCGAGTACAAGGACCTCGCCGATAAGGATGAGATCCAGTACGAGGAAGCTGTTGCGGTTCTGAACCGTATCGGCATTATCACCGGCTATGAGGACGGTTCTTTCCGTCCCGAGACCGAGCTGACCCGCGGCGCCGCCGCCAAGATCATCGTCTCCCTGATGATCGGCCCCGATGCTGCCGCGGCTCTGCCCAATGACACGAGCCCCTACCCCGACGTTCCCGCTGGCCACACCTTCGCGGGCGTCATCGGCTACTGCAAGACGGCCGGTTACATCAGCGGCTATGGCGACGGCACCTTCAAGCCCGCCAACTCCCTGACCGGCTATGCGTTCGCCAAGATGCTCCTGGGCGCCGTTGGCTACAAGAGCGATATTGAGGGCTTCACCGGCACCGGCTGGACCATGAACGTGGCCCGGATCGGCAATGAGGCTCATCTGTTCAATCGCCTGGACTTCGTAGGTGCGGACGCTGTAAACCGTGAAGAGGCTTGCCAGCTGGCCCTGAACACCCTGAAGGCCACCATGGTCGAGTACACCGGAGGCGTGAACATTAGCACCTCCTCGGGAGACACCATGACGGTGAATCCCACCCGTACTTACAAAACCAGCAACCAGTCCTATGCTGCCAATATCAGCAACCGGAAGCTGGACACCCAGGGTAACGCCGTCGCGAACAACCACTACACCGTGGAGTTCGGCGAGGAGCACTTCAAGGACCTGCGCCTGAACGACGAGCACGTGAGCGCCCGTGACAGCTTCGGCCGTCCCTCTAACGAGTGGAGCTACAAGAAGGTTACCATCGGCGTATTCCCCATTGCCGCTGATTTCACCTTCGACAAGCAGATGGCCTACGCTGACAAAACCGACGCTGTGAAGAACCGGGCCACCGGTCTGGGCAGCTATGACCTGAGCGGCGTGGATAAGAACGGTAAGGCCGCCACCACCAGCTTCTGGGTCAACGGTGTGGAGCACACTCTTACCGAGACCAAAACTTCCATCACTTGGACCAACGATGATTTTGTCAAAACCGATGACACCACTCTGATTGCCGCCGGCAATGCGGCCAAGGTCTCCAACATCTGCGACCTGACCGACAACGGCACCGTCGTTGAGGTCTATGTCTCCGAGGATGACGCTGACTTCATCACCGACGTTGTGGTGGTTAAGAGCCAGCTCATGGAGGTCAAGAAGATCGGTTCCGATTATGTCTCCCTGGAGAAGAACGATCCCGATGACGGCAACAAGAACTTCCCCGGCTTCAACCAGGATCCCATCGACGTGAAGGTCGGCAACGTCCAGGCTGAAGATGTCGCCTACTCCGCCCTGAAGGACCTGAAGGCCGGCGACAATGTGGTCGTCATCCCTGTGGCGGTCGACCATGACAAAAAGGAGTTCGAGGTTGCCGAGGCTTATGAGCCCGAGACCGTGTCCGGCGCCCTGACCGGCGTGAAGGACTACGGCCCCACCAACAAGACCAAGAACGCCGTCTCCCTGACCGTGGGCGGCACCGAGTACAGCATCTCCCTGTGGAACAAGGATATGTCCGAAATCGACGGGGACAAGATCAAGGTTACTAAGAAGGACGTCACCCTGACCCTCGACAAGCACGGCTATGCCCTGCTGGCTGAGGATGTGGGCTCTACGAACGACTGGATGGTCGTCGGTTCCTTCCGCTCCAACGTGGAGAACGGCCGCATTGTGACCGTCGTCACCGGCTGGGATATCTCCGGCGAGCCCGTGGAGCTGAACCTTGGCCCCAACTACAACCAGAACACCACTGGTGTTCGTCCCGGCGACCTGGTGAAGTACGAGAGCACTTCCGTGAGCAACCTGTATGACTGGAAGATCAGTGAGAGCGGTGTGTATAACGTATTCACCGGCGTGGATACGAATACCGGCGATCCCTACAAGATCAAGGCCAGCAACGTTAAGGTTGAGCTGCGCGACTATGCCGATGACGAGGCCCTCTTCATTGACAAGGGCGTGAAGTTCATCTACGTGACCTTTGACGTTGACAACGAGGTTGAGTCCATCGAGGTCAAGTCCGAGGTTAAGAATGTCGAGAACAAGGAACTCCGCACCACCGCTAAGGGTGTGATTCCCAATGAGACCGATGGCGGTGTTGCCATCGAGGACGACAAGATCGCCTATCAGATTGAAAACTTCAACGCCGCTCAGGCTGCTGTGACCGACAAGGGCGCCATCAAGGCCGTGGTCATTAAGCAGGAGAGCAATGAGGCCGACAGCGCTTCCATGCTGTATGTCCGCGATATGCCCGGCGGAGCCCACTATGACGCGACCGGCAAGATGGTCTACGTTTACACTGTGGTCATGAACACTGCCGACGGCGTTCGCGAGGAGGAGACCATTTACTCCTACGATCGTCTGTACCGTGGCGACTTCGCTTCCTATGCCAAAACTGAGCACGCGGAGTACGACGAGTTCTACACCCTGCGTCAGCGCAACAACTTCACCCAGCGCACGACCTCCACTTTCCAGGCTGACATCATGGACGTTGTGAACGTCAACGCTAGCTTGGTGGAGCTCGACCGCTACAGCAGAGTTGATTCTGGCGACGCTCACACTGCTCTGCTCCCGGATTATCAGGAGCCCAATGTCAAGGACGGCAGCCTGAAGGCCAACCTGGGCGTTGGCGATGAGGCGGACGTTGTGAGCCTGCGCACGGCTGCGTTTGTCGACCTGACTGGCAACGACATCGACAGCTTCGATGACCTCAAGACCTACATGTACACCAAAGTCTCCGACAATAAGGAGTACAAGTGGCGTCAGAACACCGTTGAGGCCCAGCTGGTTGTCAACGACAACCCCGACACCGACGGCTTCCGCCGTGTGTCCCTGGTGATCATCACCGATGTTGATGTGTCTGAGGATAGCTCTACCAAGAACCAGAAGAATCTGACCGCCGCCATCATTGGCGACCAGAAGTCTGCTGATGGTGACATCACCATCCCCGCTGCCAATGGTTCCACGACCGTTACCCTGACCGAGAAGGTCGCTAAGGACGCCGTGATCCGCTTTGCCTATGAGGGCAAGGATATGGAGATTGAGCTGAATGGCACGAAGATTTCCAATGGTTCCTCTCACGAGCTGCATGCGAGTGACGCGATTGTGGTTACCGTGACCGACCTCGATGGTCAGTCTGTAACGTACACGTTCAACATCGCTGCTCTGACTCCCGCTGCCTACCAGAACAGCACTGCTCTGGCCCATGCGACTGCTACTGGCTATACCGCGACCGATTGGGACAACACGGTTGCCTCTAATGTTACCCTGACTGGCCTTGACTTCGACTTCCCGTTCTTCCAGACCGGCGTGCGGGATGACACGAAGGCTCAGCTTGAAGAGGCGATTGCCTACTACAATGATAGCAATTCCCTCGACAATCCTCTGGGTGCGCCCACCTATGTCAACAACGGCATCTGGGGCATCCCCATGGGTGCGCTTACCGTGACCTTCGACGAGTCTACTGCCGCTAACACCAAGGTCCTCATCAAGATTGATAACGGCACTGCTGTTGCGGAGTCGATTGTTGCGGCGACCGCCACCATCACCAGTGGTACTTCCCTGACTCAGATTGTTAAGGAAACCGAGGCCGATGGCATTACTGTGAACTACTACAAGACTGCTGGCCTGAGCAGCGTTGTGAAGCCCGGTGCGACTTATAAGGGCGCTTGCGCCGCTGAACTGACGTTGAGCACTGTCAGCGGTACTGGTGCGGCTCTGTTCGATGTAGCCTACAAGGATGCCGCTGGCAAGGTCCTGAGCGCTGGCGACTTCCTTGAGGAGGACGATGTGATTACCGTTACTCTGACGGCTAAGAATGACATTGACCTGAGCCCTGCCACAACCGCGCTTAGCGTGACGGCGGCTTCTGCTGTTGACGCGAATCTGGTGTGCTCCGATAACACCAATGTGGACTCCGCCAGCACGACGGCTATCACCTTCACGAAGGGTACCGCGGGTGCGGAGCTGCTCCAGGGTGCAACGATCACCTTCACAGTGACTGTTGCCAGCACTCACATTGCGACTGGAACCGCTGCGATTGCTGTTCCCAATCTTACGATTGTTGCCCCGGCTGCGTAAGCTATAGCAAAACCAAAGCAATCCCACACACAGAGAAGGACCCGCCCCGCCTGGGGCGGGCCCTTTTTTGCCCTGCGGAGAAGCGGCCCGAAATCTTCCCGCAAGTCATGCGTGACAAACTCCCGCAAATGTGCTATGATAAGGAAAAACCCGGAAAGGAGGCCCGCCCTGTGATTGAAAACCACGGCCTGATTGAATACCTTTTAACCGCCGGCGGGGACTTCTCAGACCGGGAGAGTCTCACCGCCCGGCAGATCAAGCACTTCACCGACGAGATGCCCGGGGGCTTCTTCATTTACCGGAACAGCGACGGTCAAATCCTCTACGTCAACCGCGCGGTTCTCCAGATCTTCGGTTGCGAGACGGAGGAGGAGTTCCGGGCCCTGACCGGCGGAACCTTCCAGGGCATGATTCATCCTGAGGACGCGGAGGATGTGGAGGACAGCATCCGGGAGCAGATCGCCCAGAACAGCTTTGACCTGGATTACGTGGAGTACCGCATCGTCCGAAAAGACGGATCCGTCTGCTGGGTAGAGGATTTCGGCCACTTTATCCAAACGGAGAATCTGGGAGGCGTGTTCTACGTTTTCCTGGCCGACATCACCGAGCGGTACCGCCGCCGGGTCGCAGAGCGGGCCGCCATTCTGGAGGAGAAGCTTCAAAAGGAACGGGAGCTCCAGGAGCAGGCGGATCAGACCCTGGATTTTCTGGAGCAGATGAACGACGAGCTGGTCCGGCGGCTGGAGCTGATCGAGGGCCTCAGCGCGGACTATGAGATGGTGTTCCACGCGGACCTGGAGGCGGACGTGATCCAGCCCTACCGGGTCAGCCGCCGGGAGTGCTTCCAATTTGGCCGGGATTTACAGGTTCGGCTTTTTACCGGCTTTGCCGAAGGCTATGCCAAACGCTGGGTCCACCCGGAGGACCGGGAGCGTTTCCGCCGGGAGGTAGGTCCGGCCTATATTCGGGAGACTCTGAAAAAGCAGAAATCCTATCATATCAATTACCGTATTCTCCGCCAGGGGGACCCGGAATACGTCCAGGCATTTATCGTCAACGTCAGCCCCGACGAGGAGGCGACGCAGATTATGTTCGCCTGCCGGACCGTGGACGAGGAGGTCCGCCGGGAGCGGGAGCGTTCCGCCATTTTGGAGGAGGCCCTGGCCCGGGCGAAGCTGGCGGGAGACGCCCGGAATACCTTCCTGTCCAACATTTCCCACGATATGCGCACACCTATGAACGCCATCGTAGGCTTCGCGGCCCTGGCGAAACGGCATTTGGAGCAGCCCGAACGGCTGAAAAAAGACCTGGAGCGGATCGAGGCGTCCAGCGCCCAGCTGATGGGCCTTTTGAATAACGTGCTGGAGTTGAGCTGGCTGGAATCCGGTCAGATTCATATTGAGGAGGCGGCCTGTGCTTTGCCGGAACTGGCCCGGGAGGTCTGGGAGGAGATTCTTCCCCAGGCGAAGGAGCGGGGCGTGGAGTTGTCCCTTTCCAGCCTGGGCGCGGAGCATCCCAAAGTTTGGTGCGACCGCCAGAAGCTCCGCCAGTCCTTAGAGCGTCTGGCCCTGGGAGCGGTGCGTCAGACAGAGCCGGGCGGACGGGTGGAGTTGTCCCTCCAGGAACGGAGCGCTACCCGGGCCTATGGGTCTTATCAATTTACCGCCCTGTGTTCCGCCACGGCGGCGCCCCTCAGCAACCAGATTTTCTCCGCCTTTTCCCGCCAGGAGATCACCGCTGCCGCCGATGCGGCGGGGGCGGATCTGGGACTCCCCATCGCGAAGCATGTCATGGAGCTGATGGGGGGCACAGTGACCGCTCAGTCCCTGCCGGACGGCGGCGGCAGTCTTACGGCGTCGCTGAACCTGCGGCTTCAGGAGGAAACACAGGCTCATACCGTTCCGCTTTCAGGGGGAGAACGCCGGGTGCTGGTGGTGGAGGACAATGAGCTGAACCGGGAGATCGCCGTAGACCTGTTGGAGGAGGCGGGCTTCCTGGCCGACACCGCTGGAGACGGCGCGGAGGCCGTGGAGAAGGTAAAGAACTCCCGCCCTGGCTATTATGCCCTGGTGCTGATGGATCTGCGGATGCCAGTGATGGACGGCCACAGCGCCGCCCGGGCCATCCGGGCCTTAGAGAATCCGGAGCTGGCCAATGTGCCCATTGTGGCCCTGTCGGCCAACACCTTCGACGAGGACCGGAAGCAGTCTGCGGAATGTGGCATGAACGCCCACCTGGCCAAGCCCCTGGACATTGACCACCTGCTGGAATTGATCGACGGCATGACGGCAAACGGAGTGTAAAAAAACCACCGTGAGAACTCACGGTGGTTTTTTTCCGCCCCGCCAGGGTCCGAAGAGCCGGGGCGCGATGTCCCGGACCTCCGGCCACATGAGGAAAGCGGCGTGGAAGCCCATCCCCGCCCCCAGGCGGAGCTTCTGGTTCAGGGTGTCCGCGTCGTCGAAGAGGACGAAGTGGGCCTCTCCGTCCCGGCTGTAGGTGAAGTATCGGGCGCACAGGTCCTGGGAGAAGAAAACGGCGGGGTGTTCCCGCTCCATTAGCTTCTCCAGGGCCTCCCCGGTAAGGGGTTCCCCCTCCCCGGACCGGGCGGGGAGACGAAAGTCCATGCGGAGCCGCTGCACGTCTAGGGCCAGCCGTCCGGCCCCGCCCGCCTGGGTGACGGCCTCCTGGAGGTATTGAGAGAAGCTGCCGCCGGAGACGGCCGTGCAGAGGAGAACCACCGCCCCAGGGGCGGCTCCCGCATAGCTCTCCGGCAGATACAGTGTCCGCCGGGAGGCGGACAGGGCCGGGGCCAGGGCGGAGACGAAAGCCGTCCGATCTCGTCGGGGAGGTTCCTCAAAATCCAGCAGCACGCCGGTATAGCCTCGCCGCCCGCACTCCCGCAGCGCCGCGTCCCGCAGGTCCTCCGGGCTGTCGATGAAGGGGGCCTCCCGATCGCTGACGGACAAAAGCCCCCCCTTGTTCTGCAAAAGCAGGCTCTGCCTCAGCAGCGCCGAACCGGGGCCAATGCGGTATGCCACGTGGGCCAGGTTCCGGCAATGGCCCAGGGCCTCCTGGGACGCCTCCGGCGTCACGGCCAGATAGATCTGCAATTCCCACTCCCCCTTGCGCCCGGATTGAAAAGCTGGTATACTGGAAATGACTTCAAGAGACTCTATGCGAGGAGGCCGCCGCCTATGCCCCTTTCTCTGATTCCCAGCCGCCTGTTCCGGAACTATCGCGAGGTGACGCCGGAGTTTCTGCGGAATGTGGGGGTGACGCTGCTGCTCAGCGATTTGGACTTCACCCTGGCGCCCAAATCCGTCCGCCGCCCCGACCCGGACCTCCGGACCTGGATTGGGGAGATGCGGGCGGCGGATATCCAGGTGATGATTGTCTCCAACAACCGCTCTGGAACCCGGGTAACGGAATTTTGCGCGGACCTGGGCATTCCCTACCAGGGCCATGCCGGGAAGCCCTCCACCCAGGGATTAAAAGCCGCTATGGCCCGGGCGGGAGCAGACCGGACACATACCGCCATGCTGGGTGACAAACTGCTGACAGACATGCTGGCGGCCAACCGGGCCGGGGTGCTGGCTCTGATGGTGGAGCCCTTGGGCGGGGCCGTGACGCTGTGGCAGAAAGTTCTCCATGCGCTCCAAGCTCCCTTTAAGGCGGTCTGCCGCCGCCGGACGGAGAAGCGGAGTTAGGGGCTGTCCAAAATATTTTTGCATGGTCCTGGACAATTAGCGGAAAAATACTTGCAATCGCCGCCTATATGGGATAAAATAGCTACGGCTATAATGGAAGAACCATGGAAAGAGAGAAAATGTCCTCACGCAGGTCGTTTTCTCGGATAAAGATTTGTGAGGAGGATTTTATTATGCCGACAATTTCCGCGGGCGATTTTCGCAAGGGAATGATTTTCGAGATGGAAGGCAAGCCCATGCTGGTGGTGGACTTCCAGCACGTCAAGCCCGGCAAGGGCGCGGCTTTCGTGCGTACCAAGTACAAAAACGTCATCACCGGGGCCATCCGGGAGGAGTCCTTCAACCCCACCGCCAAGTTTGAGCAGGCCAGTGTGGAGCGCAAGGATGCCGAATACAGCTACAACGACGGCGATTTGTATTACTTCATGGACCCCGAGACCTACGATATGTCCCCCCTGAACCGGGACGTGCTGGGCGAGGCATTCAAGTTCATGAAGGAGAATACCGTCTGCAAGCTGGTGAGCTATAAGGGCAGCGTTTTCACCGTGGAGGTCCCCAACTTCATGGACCTGGAGGTCACCGAGACCGAGCCCGGCGTCAAAGGCGACACCGCCACCAATGTGACGAAAAAGGCCACCCTGGAGACTGGCGCGGTGATCCAGGTGCCCCTGTTTATCAACGAGGGCGAGAAAATCCAGGTGGATACCCGCACCGGCGAGTATTTGGGACGTTGTAAAGAATGAGTGCTGAAAGGGGGGGAGCCGTTCCCCCCTTTTGCCCACAAAAATCAACCGCTTGAAGGACGAAAAGGAGGTCATTGACTATGGAAATCACGGAGAAGGTCGCGTATCTAAAGGGCCTTGCGGAAGGCATGGAGCTGAACACCGAAAAGAAGGAGGGCAAGCTCCTGGCCGCCATCATCGACGTGCTAGAGGACATCGCCCTGGAGCTCAGCGACATTGAGGACGCCCAGGAGGAGCTGGGCGAGGGGCTGGACGCCGTCAGCGACGATCTGGAGGACGTGGAGGACCTGCTCTACGGCGAGGACGACGAGGACAGCGAATACGAGCTGGACGACCTGGGGGAGGATGAGGACTGCTACGCCACCACCTGCCCCACTTGCGAGGAGAGCATCTACTTCGACGAGTCCGTTCTGGAGGACGGCGAAGTCATTTGCCCCAACTGCGGCGAGAAGCTGGAGTTTGACCTGGAGAGCCTGGACGAGGACGACGGGGAAGACGGCGAAGAGTAAGCAAAACGAATATGGGGGCCGGGCAGCCTTCGGGCGCCCGGCCTTTTCAAAGGAGCCACTTCCATGATTCGAGAAAAGACCTTCTACCGCGCCTTCTTCGCCCTAACGCTGTCCCTGGCCCTGCAAAATCTGCTGACCTTCGGCGTGAACCTGATGGACACCGTTATGCTGGGCCGTTACAGCCAGGAGGCCATGAGCGGTGTCAGCCTCTGCAACCAGATTCAGTTCCTGCTTCAGATGCTGGTGGGCGGCGCGGGAGAGGGGGCCGTGGTGCTGGGGTCCCAGTATTGGGGCGGAAAGAAGCTGGAGCCCATTCCCCATATCATCGGCGTGGCCCTGCGCTTTGGGGCGGCGCTGTCGGCCCTGCTGTTTGGGGCGGTGCTGCTGTTTCCCATTCAGCTGCTGGGTCTGCTGTCCAACGATGCCGGGGTCATCGCCCAAGGGGCGGCCTACTTCCAGATCATCTGCTTTTCCTACATGATTTTCACCGTCACCAACATCCTGGTGGCCTCCCTCCGGTCCGTCGGCGTGGTGAAGATCGGCTATGCCATCTCCTTCTCCACCCTCTGCATCAACGTCACGCTGAACTACCTGCTGATTTACGGCAATTTTGGTTGTCCGGAGTTGGGCGTTCGAGGAGCGGCCGTGGCCACCCTGGTGTCCCGCTGTGTGGAGCTGCTGATTGTGGTGTACTATTTAAAGTATCGGGAGAAGCAGTTGAACCTGACGTTGAAAAAGCTCCTCTTCATCGACAGAAGCTATCTCCGGGACTACAACCGGGTCTCCGCCCCGGTGCTGGTGAACCAGGCCCTCTGGGGCGTGGCCCAGATGGTGCAGACGGGCATCCTGGGCCACCTGGGAGGCGACGTGACGGCGGCCAACGCCATTGCGGTTCAGGTTTATCAGGTGCTCTCCGTTGTGGCCTACGGCGCGGCCTCCGCCTCTGGCATCGTGGTGGGACGGAGCATCGGAGAGGGACGAAAGGACGCGCTCCGGCCCCTGGTGACTACGCTGCAAGTGCTGTTTGTGGCCATTGGACTGCTTTCCGGCGGGCTGATCTTCCTGGCCCGAAATCCCATACTCCTGGTTTTCGGCGGAACGCTGACGGAGCGTGCCCGGGAGTTGGCCCTCCGATTCATGGCGGTCATTGCCGTCACCACCGTGGGCACCTCTTATCAGATGGCCTGTGACACCGGCGTCATCCGGGGCGGGGGAGACACGGCCTTTAGCGCCAAAATGAATCTCATCAGCATGTGGGGCGTCGTGGTGCCATTCTCCGCCATGGCGGCGTTTTGGTGGGAGAGCTCTCCGGAGGTGGTGTTTTTTCTCTTGAAATGGGACCAGATTTACAAGATCATTCCCGTAGCCCTCCGGCTTCACAGCTGGAAGTGGGCGCGGAGCGTCACCCGGCCCGGCGGGGCGGAAAAGGAGGAAATCCATGTCTAAGCCCAAGGCCCCCAAGGGGCCCATCAACCCCAGAACCCGCGCCAATGTCTACACCCTGGCGGCGCTGTACCTGGTCTATCTCTTCTATCAGGTGGCCAAGCCCTACCTGACCCACGACCCTTACGGGCCCACTACGTTCCAGATCATCCTGGCGGCGGTGGTTCTGGGAGGAGGCGCGGCGGCTTTGGGCTTTCTGGCCTGGAAAATGTTCAAGGTCCCCCTGCCAGAGGAGCCGGAGGAGGAAGCCCCTCTGCCGGAAGAGGCGGAGGAAGAGGATACCCCTTTGCTGGAGGAAGCCGAAGAGGACGAGGAGAATTGACAAAGAGCGAGACCCTGAAAACCGGGTCCCGCTCTCTTTTTATGCCTAAGCCTCTGTTCCCGCCGGGAACCACCGCCGGAGCAAGGACTGCATGTCCTCCGGCAAAGGCGTGGAAACCTCCACACGCTCTCCAGTGACAGGGTGGTCCAGCGTCACCCGCCGGGAGTGCAGGGCGGGCCGGGCAATAAGCTCCGGCTCCTCCACACCATAGAGCCAGTCCCCCGCCAGGGGGCAGCCCAGGGAGGCCATGTGGACCCGCAGCTGGTGAGTCCGCCCGGTCTCCGGCCGGAGGTCCAGCAGACTGAGCCGCTCCCCCTGGGCCAGAACCTCGTAATGGGACACGGCGAAAGCGCCGTCCGGCCGGATTTTCCGAGCCACAACGGAGGCGTCGTCCCGCCCGATGGGAGCCTCCACCGTCCCACGCTCCGGCGTGGGACAGCCCAGGCAGATGGCCCGGTATTCCCGCCGGAAGCGCTCTGAGTGCAGCAGCCGCCGGAGTAGGTCGTGGACATAGCCGCTCTTGGCGATGACCATCAGCCCGGTGGTACCCTTGTCCAGACGGTTCACCGGATGAAAAATAAAGTCCATCCCCCGGCTCCAGGCCAGGGCCCCCGCCACCGTAGGCGTGTCCGGCAGGAAGTTGGAGGCGTGGGCCGTCATGCCCGCGGGCTTGTCCACAAGCAGCAGGTACTCGTCCTCCCAGACCACGGGCAAAGGCCAGTTTCCAGGGGTGACGGCGGCCTTGGGCGGGCGTCGGTCCTCCGTCTCCACCGCCAGCACGTCTCCGGCCCGGAGCACATGAGGCGTATGGACAGGGACCCCGTTGACAAATATGCACGTCCCGCCATGGGCCAGCCGGGAGACGGCATGAGAGGAGAAGTGGAGCTTGGCCCGAAGAATGTGCCGGACAGTGGCCCCATCCTCCTCCGGTGAAATGACCTTGGTGACGACCGCCATCACTCCACCCCTCTTCTGGCGCGGCTTAAATCCAGCCTTACCAAGGTCCCCTGGCCCGGGCGGGAGGAAATGGAAATGCCGTGATTCAAGCGGTCCAGCACCTGATGGCAGAGATAAAGCCCGATGCCGGTGGACTTCTTGTCCTCCCGGCCGTTGAAGCCGGTGAAGCCCTTCTCAAAGACCCGGGGTAGATCCTCCGGCCGGATGCCAATGCCGCTGTCGGCAATGACCAGAGTCTCCCCGTCGCCATAGATGCGGACCCGCCCGCCCTCGGGGGTGTACTTCACCGCGTTGGACAACAGCTGCTCCAAGACAAAGGCCAGCCATTTTTCGTCGGTCAGCACCGTCCTCCCGGTTTCCTGGAAGTCCAGGGAGATTTTTTTCAGGATGAACAGGCGGGCGTATTTCCGCAAAGACTGCCGGAGCAGGGTGTCCAGGTCGTATTTCCGAAAAACGTAGTCCGTAGTCTCGCTGCCCAGGCGGAGGTAGCCCAGAACCATCTCCACATACTGCTCGATTTTCAAAAGCTCCCCCTCCAGCTCCGGCCGGGGCGACTCCTGGAGGAGAAGCCGCATGGCGGCGATGGGGGTTTTGATCTGGTGAGCCCAGAGGGTATAGTAGTCCGTCATGTCCTGAAGCCGGTTCCGGCTCTCCAGAGCCAGGGCGGCCCGCTCCGCAGCCAAGGCTTGGAGCAAGGCTTGATAGTCCTCCTCCAATAGTCCCTTGGGAGGCGGCAGGGGGAGAACTTTTTCCCGGACCTGGACCAGCAGGCGCTCCAGCTCCCGGTGCCGCCGGAGAAACTGGAAGTAACCAATGACAAACAGGGTGAGCCCCAGGGCGAAGCACAGCACAAAGGCGTAGCCCACCGATTCCAGAGGCAGACCATAGAGATAGAAGATGACAGAGCAGATGCCAAGACACCCGCCCAGCAAAAAAAGCAGCTTCCAGTGCCGCCAACAATACGCCCGCAGGACCCTCATGCCTCTCGCTCCTCCACCAGATAGCCCGCGCCCTTTTTCGTGCGGATAAACTCCGGCAGCCCCGCCGCCTCCAGCTTCCGCCGGAGGCGGTT
>CAQXTN010000036.1:0-19052 GCA_948916585.1 uncultured Oscillibacter sp.
TATTCCAGCTTCGCCAGGACCCGGGCCTCCAGCCCCTCTTCCTTCTCGATATGGACCAGCTCCAGCAGGGGCGTTTTGCCGATCAGCTGATCGGCGGATGTGTATATCTTGCTCATAGCGGTTTCCTCCTCATAATCTCAATCTCATAATAATGTGGCGTTTGTCCCGCTCCGTCAGGTATGATGGATATGACATTGAAATCCAGGATATGGATCATTTATATACCAATCTTCCGAGTGGGTTTATGTGCATTATAGAAGGAAAGATCTTCCCTGTCAATCGTCGTTGTGTAAAATCTTGCTTGAAACCCAACTAACCATGTTGTATAATAGGTATATTCTATTAAAAGGAGCGTCGCCATATGCTGATTTCAACGAAAGGCCGTTATGCCTTGCGGGTTATGGCCGACCTGGCTGAGCATCCGTCAGAGGGGTACATTCCCTTAAAAGAAATCGCGCAGCGGCAGGAAATTTCGGAAAAATATCTGGAGGCCATCATCAAAATTCTGGTCAAGGCCCGGCTGCTCACCGGCGTGCGAGGCAAGGGAGGCGGCTACAAGCTGACCCACCCTCCGGAGCGATACACGGTAGGCGAGGTTTTGCGGCTGACGGAGGAAACGCTGGCCCCTGTTGCCTGTCTGGACGAAACCGCGGATGTCTGCCCAAGGGCCCTGAATTGCCGTACTCTGCCGGTCTGGAAGGGGTTGAATCGGGTCATCAACGAGTATCTGGATCACATCACGGTGGCGGATCTCATACATTCGCACGATGCCGGGAACGATTATGTAATATGAAGAGGCCGCCGGGGTCCCGCGGAATCGCAGGACCCGGCGGCCCATGGCTTAATGTGGCTTGCAACAAGCAGCTCGGGAAGGTCGATATTCTGAGATAGCCAGCTAGAAAATTGAGTGCTGCTATGAATGGTAGATAACAATGTAGCAGTAAGGTTAGCGGAATCTGCGGTAGATTTCTGTTCTCCATTTGTCTCGACTGAAATTCTTTTTGATGTGATACCAAGGACAGATGCTCTCCAAACGATAGCGTCTCGCGTTCTGCCTGGCAATTTTTTCTCCAATTCTTTCAGTGGTATTATATTACGGTTTTTTTATATATTGACCTAAAATAGAATTCATATGTTCAGTTTGGTCTATCTTTTAAAATATTGAACTTTTAGATTAGATGGTATCGTCAATAAATAAGGAGCCAAATAGGAATGCGGCGGATTTGGACAGCGGCAGTGAAGGAAGCGGCGTTTTTGGCGTAGCGCGTAGCAATACCGCGCCACCTTTTGAGAAGAAGGAAAGCGTTCTCCACGAGATGGCGGAGTTTGTAGAGATATTTGTCGTATTCCCGCAGATGTTTTCGGTTCTTGGCCGCCTCCTTCAGCTTCATTTCCCGCGGCTGGGCCACCACGGCCGTAGCTTTCTCACGGGATGCTTTTTGCTCTCCTGGGCGTGGATCGCCTTAAGCATTTTAGCCACCAGTTTCGCCTTGGAACGGGGAACCACAGAAAACACATTGCGGTAGAAGTGGACGGCGCGGCGCTGGTACTTGGCTTCAGGGAACATCTCACCCGCCGCCTCCGGCAAGGCCCTCCCATACCCCCGGCCCATGTATTCCGGCAGCAAAGAGAGACACCACCTCCCCGAAGCCCGACCAGCCGCTCCCCCTCGCTCAGGACGAGGGTATCCCATCCGGGCCGATTCAGGGCCTCCGCCCAGCGCCCGGTGGGGATGCCGTCCAAGTATGCCTGGGGGACAATGCCCAGGTAGGCGGACTTCCAGCTCTCCTCATAAATCCGGCTGACCTCCAGGCGGCTGTCCGTCTCCCGCGGCGGCCGAATCTCCATCCTGCCCCTCCTTTTCCCCAATCAGCGCCAGCTTTTTCCGGCGGTCCAAGCGCTTGATGGCCGCCTCCCGCCGGAGGGCGGCGGATTTGTCCGCCGCTTCCTCCCGGTAAACCGGCTCCACCGGCAGGCGGCTCCGGGTGTACTTGGCGCCCCTGCCGCTCCGGTGGGCTGCCAGCCGCCGGGGCAGATCGTTGGTGCAGCCGGTGTAGAGCGTCCCGTCCCCGCAGCGGAGGATGTACACCGTCCAGCCCATGCCGCCGCCTCCTTTCGTTCTCTGGAGGATATTCTATCATACCCGCGCTTCAAATGCAAAGGCCGCATAGGGACTTCCCCGGTTTTCATAGGGTAAGGAAAGAGGGCGGGCACCCGCCCCCAAATTCGGTCCGCCGCCAGCCGGGAAAGCGGCAGCCGGGGCCCGATGCTCCGGTGAGGAGGTCTTATGCTGTCTGCCGCGCTGCTGCTGTTTGCCAACACGCTGCTGTTTTCCCTGCGCCTTTCCGGCGGCGGGTCCTTTCCCAAACCCCTGACCGCCGCTGAGGAGCGGGAGTGGCTGGAGAAGTACGCCGGGGGGGATTTGGAGGCCAGGCAGGTGCTGATTGAGCGGAATCTGAGGCTGGTGGCGCATATTATTAAGAAGGGGTGAAGCGGAAGGAAAGAAAATTTGGCAGGATATGGGACAGGCTGTATTTCGGAGGCAGGGGAAAGCAACGAACATTTGTTGGCGCGTAATTGTATAAATATGTTGTATCAACAGTCAAATGTAGTATAATGCAGAATATAATTACAAATACACAACCCTGGTACTCCTATGTCGAATTGAGTGGGGAGGGTATTTATGCCGCAATGAGAGTTTGACGCCGCCAGCCAATCCAAGAGGGAGTCGATTGAGTCTGTCATTGAGTTTTGTAAACCGTTTTTTGATGAGGCGCTTGGTTTCAATTTCTCCAAAAATGACTGTCTCCAGGAAGAGCGCGGCAATTTAGCTCACAAACACTCGGTAGAAATTCCCCAAAGGCGTATTGATGCCCATATCGCAGGTCTTGTCGAAGATCAGCATATTCACATTTCGGATAACTTAGCTGATTACTATACATTTTCCGGCCTTCTACGCAAAGCAACCGTCGAAGATAATGATATCTGAGATATACTGGAAACAGATATCGTTGCGGTTCCCACTGGAGAGCAAAAAGCCCAATGGATTCCCAAGCCCATCCGTTTCCGCATGGACTTTCGCGGTCAAGCCTCCCCCGCTCCGTCCGGTTTCCTCGCGATATCCTCTTTTTTAGCCCCACTGGCGTGTTGGTGGACTTTGACCGTGGTGCTGTCCAGCATGAACCTTGTCTCGTCCACCAAATCCTGCTCAATTAGGGCTGTGAGGATATTTTCCCATGCGCCGGCTTTTGTCCGTGCCCGGAACCGGCTGTATACCCTTTGCCAGGGCCCGAACCGCTCCGGCAAATCCCTCCATGGTATTCCGGTGCTCAGCCAATACAGAATTGCGCTGAGCATTTCCAGGTTGCTTTTTCCTGGCCGCCCTCCTTGCGGCTTCTTTTCGGGCGGAAACTTATCCTTGATCCTTTTCCATTGTTTTTCACTGATTTCATGTCTTTTCAGGTGCTTCATTTTTCCGTGTTACCTCTTTGCGCACAATATCCAGGTTTTAAAACAAGCCCTAGCCAACTCTGCGGCTATGAAGTCCAACAGAACGAACTCAGTCTGTCAAGAGGTTTTTGAAAAACGCGTAAATTTTTCCTGTTGGCGAAAGTGGCTGGCAATATAGAAAGAAAGGGAAAATAAGTAAATGGTTACTGACAAAATGCTGGAAAATCTTAATAAAGTATAAATTTGCCGCACGACTTCTTGCAAAATGGGAAGGACTTCACTATACTGATGTTTACTATTCGACAGAGGAAGCGGGAAGCGTCCCGCTGGAAACGGAAGAGAGGAGCGCCGTTATGAAAGTGCTGGTCCTGTCCGATTCCCATGGGAATATTTTTAATATGATCCAGGCCGTGGAGCGGGAGGCGCCCCGGATGATTTTCCACCTGGGGGACTGCTGGCGGGACGGGGAGCGGCTCCACGACCGCTTCCCGGAGCTGCCCTTCGAGCAGGTGTACGGCAACTGCGACTATTTCCGAGGCTCCCGGGAGGCGGAAAAGCTGCTGTACCTGGAGGACAAGCGGGTGCTGCTGTGCCACGGGCATACCTACGGCGTGAAGCAGTCTTTGCTGGCGGCGGGCCTGGCGGCGGATGAGAAGGATTTGGACCTCTTTTTGTTCGGGCATACCCACAAGCCCCTGGTGGACATGCGGGGGAAAACGCTGTTTTTAAACCCCGGCAGTATCGGGGACTACGCCCGGCCTACCTACGGCGTCGTGACGTTGGAGAATGGGAAGCTGGACGCCCGGACGGCGCTGCTGCGGGGATAGAGCGGCGGGTTTGCCCTTTCACGGTGTTAGAAACGTGCTTTAAAATTGAAGGGAGTGGGAGCGGGTGAGGCGCTGCATTGCCTGAGCCGGAATCGTCCAAACTAACGTCAAATGAAAAAGGAGAAGATTCCATGACGATTCCGGCTTCCACGAAGCTGTACCCCAGGACGGGGGACAGCCAAACCATCTATCTGAAAAACGCCGTCCAGAATCCAAGAATTGAAATTGGCGATTTTACAATCTACAACGATTTTGCCCGCGATCCCAGGGACTTTCAAAAGAACAACGTGCTGTACCACTACCCCGTCAACGGCGACCGGCTGGTGATTGGGAAATTCTGCTCCATCGCCTGCGGGGCGCGGTTTTTGATGAACAGCGCCAACCATGCCCTGGGTTCCCTGTCCACCTATGTGTTTCCCATCTTCTACGAGGAGTGGGACCACGGGATGGAGGTGACGGAGGCCTGGGACCACCGGGGGGATATCGTAATCGGGAACGACGTGTGGATCGGCTATGAAGCGGTGATCCTCTCCGGCGTCACCATTGGGGACGGGGCCATCGTGGCCGCCCGGTCTGTGGTGACCAAGGATGTGCCGCCTTATACGGTCGTAGGCGGCGTTCCCGCCAGGCCCATCCGGCGGCGGTTTGACCAGGAGACCATCGCTGGGCTTTTAGAGCTGAGGTGGTGGGACTGGCCCCTGGAAAAGCTCTCGAAAAGCCTCCGGGCCATCCAGACGGGAGACCTGGAGGCTCTGCGGCGCAGCCGCTGAGCTCCTTGCGAATTGAAAAGAGCCGCGCCGTGATTTCACGGCGCGGCTCTTTTATAGGTACGGCGGCATTTATATCGAGACTTTATAAAACCTCGTAGTCCACCGCCACCCGGTCCTCCCGGATGGACTTGCACAGGGCGGAGACCGCCTTGTGCCGGGGATCGTTCTTATAGGCTTCCAGGTCCTCCAGGCTGCGGAACTCGCTGACCAGCACGGCGTCGTAATTCCCGGCCCCCACGTTTCGGGCGACCTCGCTTTGAAGAAGCTGGGGGACAACCCCTTGCAGGGCCCGGAGGCCGCTGAGGAACTGTTCCTGCTCCGCCTCGGTGCCGGGGCGGAATTTCCACATGACGATATGGCGAATCATGAAGGGCCCTCCCGCTTACTTGCCGTTTTTCCGGTTGTACGCCTCGATGCCCAGGCCCAGCAGCTCGATGGCACGGGTCAGCTCCTTGGGCTGCGTGACGTAGGCGATGCGGACCTCGTTTTTCCCCTTGCCGGGGGTGGCGTAGAAGCCCTCGCCGGGGGCGTACATGACGGTTTCGCCCTGGTCCTCAAACTCCTGAAGGAGGAAGTACTGGAGCTTTTCCGCGTCGTCCACGGGGAGGGTGGCCATGACGTAGAACGCGCCCTCCGGGGAGCTGTGGGTAACGTCGGGGAGCTTGGAGAGGGCCGCGACCAGAGCGTCCTTCCGGCGGCCGTACTCGTCCCGGACGGAGGCCAGGTATTCCGGCGTCATGGTCCGGTAGAGGGCGGCGGCGCCGAGCTGGTCCAGCGTGGCGGCGCAGAGGCGGCCCTGGCAGATCTTCATGGCCAGCTCCATAAAGTGCCGGTTCCGGGAGATCAGCGCGCCCACCCGGGCGCCGCAGGAGGAAAAGCGCTTGGAGATGGAGTCGGTGACGATGATGTTCTCCGCCGCGTCCTCGAACTTCAGCAGGGAGCTGAGGGGTTCCCCGGAGTAGATGATCTCCCGGTAAACCTCGTCGCTGACCAGGAAGAGGCCGTGCTCCTTGCAGATGTCCACCAGGAGACGCTGTTCCTCCCGGGTGAGCACCGCGCCGGTGGGGTTGCCGGGGTTGGTGATCATGACGGCCTTGGTGCGGGGGGTGATGAGGGGCTCGATTTTCTCCCGGCTGGCGAAGCGGTAGCCCTCTTCCGCCGTGGTGGGGATGGGCACGATTTTCCCGCCGGTAACGCCGATGAAGGTGTCGTAGTTGGGGTAGAAGGGCTCGGGAATCAAAACCTCGTCCCCGTCGTCCAGGATGCAGGCGGCGGTGAGCTGAAGGGCCTCGCTGCCGCCGTAAGTAGCCAGGATATTCTCCGGAGCCAGGGAGACGCCGAAGCTCTGGTAATAGTTCCGCACGGCCTCCAGGTACACGTCCACGCCGCCGGCGGGAGCGTAGGCCAGAACGGAATTTTGAAAGCCCCGCACGGCGTCAAAGAATGCCTGGGGGGTCTCCACGTCGGGCTGTCCGATGTTCAGATGGAGGACGCGCCGCCCGGCTGCCTCCGCCGCCACCACATAGGGGTGGAATTTCCGAATGGGGGAGAGGCTGCACGCCTCGCATTTGCTGGAAAACTTCATCCTTTTCGCCTCCTTGGGGCTTTGCGTTTTTTTGCTGCGCGGACTGCGTATTTCCTTATTGTAGCACCTCCGCGGCTCATGTCAAATGCTTTTCCCAAAATCGTCGTTTTGCCCGACTAGAGCCGGGGGGGCGGGGCGGCGGCTGGGCAAACTGCGCGAAGCCGAGGGACCTGGCCGAGGGGAAGGGGGACTTTTGTGTCAGATGTTTCCAGAGAAAGGGGCTTTTCGGGGAATCGGCAGGAAAAAATTTCAGAAAGGTGGTTGACATTTCAGGACAGGCTACTATAATAGGGGCCAGCATGATAGAGGCGCGGACGTCAAGAGTACGCCTCCCCAAGGGTTCAGGAGCCGGGGAGGGGGAAAGGGGCTTCCGCCGAGGTTTCGTCCGTTCCAGCCTGAGAGGGACGCGAAGCCGGGCCGCAGGATAACATCCTGCGGACTGTCACTCCCTTGGGAGTGGAGCGCTGTCGTGGATTCATCCGTTTCGTGTGTTCGGTATGAAGTCATGACAAGCTGTCATGACTTCATTTTTCATTTAGGAGAGAGCGTTATGAAGAACCTGAAAAGACGGTTCCTGCCTCTGCTGGCGGTTATGCTGCTGCTGTGCGCGGCCATGACCGTCCCCGCCCTGGCGGCGGGAGAGGACCTGACCGAGGTGGCCGGAACCAAGTACATTGAGTGCGGCGACTGCGGCGCCGCCGGAGTTGTCCTGTCCGAGGATTTGGAGGCCGTCACCTGCGAGAGCTGCGGCGGCGTGGGCTATGTGGAATCCCCCAGCCGCTTCTACAACAGCTTCTGGTCCCTGCTGCCCCCCATCATTGCCATTGCCCTGGCCCTGATTACCAAGGAGGTCTATTCCTCCTTGTTCCTGGGCATCCTGGTGGGCGGTTTGCTGTACTCCAACTTCGCCTTTGAGGCCACCATCCTCCATGTGTTCAACGACGGCATCGTGGCCTCTGTCACCGATTCCTATAACATGGGCATCCTGATCTTCCTGATTATCCTGGGCTCTATGGTGTGTCTGATGAACAAGGCGGGCGGTTCCGCCGCCTTCGGCCGCTGGGCCAAGGATCACATCAAGTCCCGGGTGGGGGCGCAGCTGGCCTCCGTGCTTCTGGGCGTGCTGATCTTCATTGACGACTATTTCAACTGCCTCACCGTGGGCAGCGTCATGCGGCCCATCACGGACAAGCACAACATCTCCCGGGCAAAGCTGGCCTACATCATCGACGCCACCGCCGCCCCGGTGTGCATCATCGCCCCCATCAGCTCCTGGGCCGCGGCTGTCGCCGGTTTTGCCGAGGACGGCCAGGGCTTCAACCTGTTCCTGCGGGCCATCCCCTATAACTACTACGCCCTGCTGACCATCGTCATGATGGTGGGCATGATCCTCATGAAGGCCGAGTTCGGCCCCATGGCGAAGTACGAGAAAAACGCCATCGAAAAGGGCGACCTCTTCTCCGGCTCCAACCCCTACGCCGGGGCGGAGGATGATTCTCCCGAGGGTAAGGGAACGGTGCTGGACCTGGTGCTTCCCGTGGCGGTCCTCATCATCTGCTGCGTCATCGGCATGATCTACTCCGGCGGCTTCTTTGACGGAGAGGGCTTCATCACCGCCTTCTCCAACTCCGACGCTTCCGTTGGCTTGATGCTGGGCTCCGCCTTCGCCCTGGTGTTCACCCTGGTTTATTACCTCATCCGCCGCTCCATGAGCTTCAAGGAGATGATGGGCTGCATCCCCGAGGGCTTCAAGGCCATGGTCCCCGCCATCATGATTCTCACCTTCGCCTGGAGCCTGAAGAACATGACGGACTCCCTGGGGGCCAAGTTCTTCGTCCGGGACTTCGTGCGGTCCTCCGCCGGCGGTCTCCAGATGATTCTGCCCCTCATCGTCTTTGCTATCGGCTGCCTGCTGGCTTTCGCCACCGGCACCTCCTGGGGTACCTTTGGCATCCTGATCCCCATTGTGCAGAACGTATTCTCCATGGACAACCCCATGGCCATCGTCTGCATCTCCGCCTGCATGGCTGGCGCGGTCTGCGGCGACCACTGCTCCCCCATCTCCGATACGACCATCATGGCCTCCGCCGGCGCACAGTGCGACCACGTAAACCATGTGTCCACCCAGCTGCCCTACGCCATCACCTGCGCGGTGGTGTCCGGCGTCACCTACCTCATCGCGGGCATCCTGGTGAGCGCGGGCGCGCCCGGCATCCTGGGCCTGCCCATCGGCATCGTGCTAATGATCGGCGCGCTGTTCGTGATCCGCTCCAGAAATTCCAGCGTTTCCTGATCCTCTATAAAGTGAAACGCCCGGCCAGTTGGCCGGGCGTTTTTTCTTGACATTTCCACTTGTCTGTATTATTATACTATTGTACCAATTAAATAATACATTTGAGAGGAGACGTTTTCATGGAGCTTGTACGGACGAGGGGCCTCAGCGCCTCAGGGCTGAAATGGATTGCCCTAGTTTTGATGGTCCTGGACCACATTCATTACTTCTTTGCCTATACGGGCCGGGTCCCGGAGTGGTTCAGCATGGCGGGACGGCTGGCCGCGCCGCTGTTTCTCTTTTGTCTGGTGGAGGGGTTTTCCCATACCCACGACCGAAGAAAATACTTTATAAAAGTATATTTCCTTCATTTGCTGATGTCTGGACTTCTGCTTTTGTGGGTGTGCGGCCTCCTGCCGTTTCGGCCCGACGGCTTTTATCCCATGAACGGCATGATGACCTCCTTTGCCATTTTGATGGTGGTCTTTCAGGGTATGGACTGGCTGGGGGAGAAGCGCTGGGGCTGGGGCCTGGCGGCGGTGCTTCTGCCTCTGGCTTGGCCCATTTTAGCGGGGCTTTTGATGCGGGGAGCACCTGCCCTGCAAATGCCCCTGCTCACCCTGGGCTATACCCTCCTGCCCATGTGGAACAGCAACCCGGACGCCAGCATTTCCGTCATTGCGACAGGTGTGCTTCTCTATGCGTTCCGCCGGAACCGCAGGGCGCGGGCCGGGGCTTTCGTGGCGGGAACCATGGTGTTTTCCTTCCTGCTTCCCCTGCTTTTGCTGCTCCAATCCCCGGAGTTTCACTGGACCATGATGTTTACCGCCGCCTACGAGTGGTACGGGGCCCTTGCGGTGGCTTTGATGCTGTGTTACAATGGAGAACGGGGCCGGGGGCCGAAAACATTCTTTTACGTTTTTTACCCCGCTCATATCTACATCTTATATGCGCTGTCCTGGGCGGCGTATCCGCTTTTGGCGGGAGGCTGACGGGAGAGCGGAGGGGAGGCCGCGCCGATGCGGGCGAAACGGACCAAGCTGCTGGGAGGAGCGGCGGCGCAGCCTGTACTATGACCTGGATTCCAAGCTGGTCACGGACGAACGGCGAAGAACCGTGCTGCGGAAGGAGCTTGGCATTGCGGAGCATCCGCAGGTCAACGGGCAAAGAGCCTACTGGGACGCCCGGTGGGACCCCAGTGAGCCGGACACGCCGGTAGTGAACATCCGTATTGACTTCGGGGACAGGCACAGCGCCCCGATCCCAGACGAGGCAACCATGCGGGCGGCCATGGCAGACCGGGCTATGGCGCTCTATGAGGACTTATCCCCCAGGACCCCGGTTCACAGCGTCTCCGTGTATTACAGCCATGAGGCGCAGGAGGACGAGCACGGCGGATCTTTGTGGCACTCCATCACGGTGGAGCTGCCGGAGGGCATGCCGCTGACCCGGGAGATGGTGCTTTCCGGGAACCTGGAAAGCCGGTAGGCTCCGGCTTTCCCTCTCATAAGAAAGGAGCGCCCTTATGCGCGTGATCTTTGAAAATCTGCTGACTCTGCTGGACCGGGGGGAGGACGCCGTGCTGGTAACGGTGGTCTTGGCCCAGGGGTCCACCCCCCGGGGGGCCGGGTCCCAGCTTTTGGCGGGCCGGGGGGGACTGATCGCCGGGACCGTCGGCGGCGGGCCGGGGGAGGCCCAGGCCCTGGCTTTCGCGGCGGAGCTGCTGCGTGAGGGGCGGTCCGCCGTCCGCCGCCTGGAGCTCCGCCACGGCGGGGAATTGGATTCCGTCTGCGGCGGGGAACAGACGGTCCTGTTCCAGTTTATTCCCCGCGACGGGGAAGCCTGGAGGGACTTTGCCCAGAAGGTTTTGGAGCGGCTGGAGGTCCACCGGGGCGGCTGGCTGGCCCTGGAGGCCGGGGCGGACCCGGTTTTGCGGGAGACGGGTCTGGCCGGTCCCGTCTGGGACGGGGAACGGCTGACATTCCCCCTGCCGGTGGGGGAACGGGTGGTGATCTTCGGCGGCGGACACTGTGCCTTGGCCCTGGTTCCGGTTCTGCGGAGCGTGGACTTCCGGGTGGCGGTGTTCGACGACCGCCCGGAGTTTGCCAATAAAGAACGCTTCCCGGAGGTGGAGATGGTGGTCTGCGGGGATTACACCGATATTGCCGCCGGACTGGAGCTGACGGCGGAGGACTACGCCGTGGTCATGACCAGCGGCCACCGCCACGACTTTGCGGTGGAGGAGCAGCTGCTCCGGCGGCCCCTGGCTTATGTCGGCGTCATGGGGTCCCGGACGAAAACCGCCTATGTTAACGGAAGGCTTCGGGAGGCGGGCGTCTCCGAGGAGGCTCTGCGGCGGGTTCACACCCCCATTGGCGCCGCCATCAAGGCGGTGACACCGGAGGAAATCGCCGTCAGCATCACCGGGGAGCTGATCTATGAACGGGCCCTCCGCCGGGAGGCCACCGGGGCGGCGGAGCACAGCTGCCCATCTCATTTATAGAGTGTATAGAAAAGTGCCCTCCTGAAAACCGGGAGGGCGCTTTGGTCATGTCCAAACGGTGTTGCTGCCGCTTTATTACGCTCCTTTCAAGGAACGTAGCAGTTGGCGGGGCCGCCCAGGAGCATGCTCAGCCCGTGCTCCAGGGTGGGAAGCACCGCCTCCAGGTTTTCCTTGGCGGCTTTGGGACTGCCGGGAAGATTGATGATGAGGCTCCTGCCCCGGATGCCCGCCGCGGCCCGGGAGAGCATGGCCCGGGGCGTGACGGCTAGGGAAGCCGTCCGCATGGCCTCCGGAATACCGGGAACCATACGCTCACAGACGGCTAATGTGGCCTCCGGGGTTACGTCCCGGGGAGAAAAGCCGGTGCCGCCGGTGGTAATCACCAGGGCGGCCAGGCCGGACAGGCGAATCAGAGCGGCTTCGATGTCCGGCTGTTCGTCGGGAACCAGGGCGGTCTCAAGAACCCGGTAGCCCGCCGCCTCCAGCAGAGAGGCCGCCAGAGGGCCCGCCCCGTCGGGACGCTCCCCTCGAAAGCTCCGGTCACTGACGGTCAAAACAGCGGCTGTATACATGAAAGCTCCTCCTATTCCAACAGCATCAAATCCTCCGGGCGAACCGCCGCCAGAAGGCGTTCCCGGTCCGGCAGGGCGGCCCAGGCGTCTTTGGGAAGCTCCATCCAAAGGGGCGGAGCCCCAGGGGCGGCAGTCTCCGGTCGAAGGGCGGCCAATATAGAAGCTCCGTCCTCCGTCACCCGGATAACCCGGCAGAAAAAGGCATTGAGCTCCTTCGCCTCCGCTGGGTGGACCCGGTTTGCCCGGACGCCCAGGGTGGACACGCCCGCCCGCCAGGGGGCGGCGGCTTCCAGGGCCAGCCCCCATACTGGAACCTCCACCAGCCCCGGACCGGAACGGACAGAGGCGAAGTTTTTGCACCCGGAGAGCCGGGCGGCGCTGACGGTGCCGGGATTGGCCATCAGCTCCGCCAGGGTGGTCACAGGGGCGGAGGCCCCTGCCTCCAGCACGCAGACCCGGGGGCAGTTTCGGCATACCTCCCCCTGATCGTGGCTGACCCAGATTACGGGGCCGGGAAAGCGGTCCAGAATTTCCCGGAGCTCCTGCTCCAGCTGCCACTTCAAGAAGCTGTCCAGAGCGGAAAAGGGCTCGTCCAACAGCAGCGCCTGGGGATCTGCCGCCAGAATGCGGGCCAGGGCCGCCCGCTGCTGCTGACCGCCGGAGAGCTGCCGGGGGTAGAGCTTCGCCTGCCCTTCTAGATGAAGCCGGGCCAGCAGCTCCGCCGTCCGGGCCTGCCGCCGCCGTTTCTCCAAAGAGCCCAGGCAGACAGCCACATTCCGCTCCACCGTCATGTGGGGGAACAGGGCAAAGCTCTGGAAGAGGAAGCCCATCCGGCGCTTTTGGGGCGGGAGATTTACCCCCGCCGCGCTGTCGAAGAGGACCTGTCCGTCCAGCTCAATCCGCCCCCGGTCCGGCCGGTCAATGCCCCCCACGCATTTGAGGGTTACGCTCTTCCCGCAGCCGGAGGCCCCCAGCAGGGCCAGGGCTTCTCCATCCTCCGCCGTGAAATCCACGTCCAGAAGAAAATCCCCATAGCGCTTTTGAATCTGGACCGTCAGGGCCATGAGCGCCCCTCCTTTCGCTCCAGCAGGTTCACCGCCAGCAGCACCACGGCGGAAATCCCCAGGTTCACCAGCACCCAGCGGAGGGCCAGGGCGTCCTGCCCGGTGCGCCAGAGCTGATAGACGGTGGTGGAGACGGTGGCGGTGCGGCCGGGGGTGTAGCCCGCCAGCATGGACGTGGCCCCGTACTCCCCCAGGGCCCGGGCGAAGGACAGCACCGTCCCCGCCAGGACGCCCTGACGGCAGACGGGCATTTGGACCCGCCAGAAGATATAGAAATTGCTGAGCCCCAGGGTCCGACCCGCCTGGGCCAGGGTTTTGTCAAAGGACTCAAAGGCCCCCCGGGCGGTGCGGTACATCAGAGGAAAGCTCACCGCCACGGCGGCGAAAACGGCGGACCGCCAGGTCATGGTCAGCCGGAGGCCGAACGTCCCCAGAAGCCAGCCCCCAAGCGGCCGCCGGGGCCCCAGGGCCAGCAGCAGAAGCCAGCCCACCACCGTGGGGGGCAGCACCAGGGGCAGGGTGAGGACCACATCCAGCGCGCCCTTCACCAGCCGGGGGGCTTTGGCGATCCAATGGGCGGCGGAGATCCCCAGGAAAAAGACCAGCACCGTGGAGACAGCGGCAATGCGGATGGAGTTGTACAGGGGAAACCAGTCCATAGCGGGACCTCCCGTTTCAGTTATCCCAGAGGCGCGAAGCCCACGGCCTCCAGCACGGCTCCGGCCTCCGGCGTGCGGAGGTAGTCCAGGAAGGCTTGGGCCTCTTCGGGCGCCTTGCTGGTTTTCAGCGCGGCGGCGGGGTAGATGACCTGCCCGCACATTTCCGCCGTGGCGGCGTCCACCACTGTGAGCCCGGCGGAAAACGCGTCGGTCCCGTAGATGATGCCGCAGTCCACCGTCCCCTCGGATACCTGGGTGGCGACCTCTTTGACATTGGAGCCGTAGGTCAGGACCCCCGCGGCGTTCAGGGCCGCCTCATCCAGCCCGAAATAGGCGAAAATCTTCTGGGTGTACTGTCCCACGGGCACGTCCTCGTTGCCCATGGCCAGGAGGATGTTACCGGCCTCCAATGCGGCCTTCAGGTCGTCATAACTGTTGATTCCCGCCGGGTTTCCATCGGGGACCGCCAGGGCCACCTTGTTCTCCAGCAGGTTGAAGCGGGTATTGGAGGCAATAAAATCCAGGCCGGCTTCCGCGGTTTCGTCCGGGGCATCGGCATTGACGGCGGGAGCGGCGGCGGCGTCCAGCTGGTCCATCTGCTTCTGTCCGGCGGAGATGAAGATATCGCAGTCCGCGCCTTCTTCGATCTGTGTCTTGAGGGTGCCGGAGGAATCGAAGTTGAACACCAGGGTGACGCCCGGGTGTTCTTTTTGGTAGCTCTCGCCGATCTCCGTCAGGGTCTCCTGCATGGAGGCGGCGGCAAAGACGGCCAGTTCCACGTTCTTGCCTTTGGAGCCGCCGCAGGCGGACAGGGCCAGCGCCAGGGTCAAAATCAGGATCCAGGCTTGTTTCACCGATATTCTCCTTCCGGTATTACGGTATGTACAGGGGCCTCGCCCCTTGGGAACACGTAGTTATTTTCCAAACCCGCAGTTGGGGTAGGCGCAGACCTGACAGCCCAGGCACAGCCCGCCCTCGCCCAGGACGGAGATGTCCGCCCGCGTGACGGGAACTCCGGCGGCGACCTTGGGGAGGACCAGGTCAAAAATGGTTCGCTTGGCATACATAACACAGCCCGGGAGACCCAGAATGGGGGTCCCGTCCTCAAAATACCCCAGCAGGAACATGGCCCCCGGCAGAACCGGCGCGCCGTAGGTAACGATTCTTGCCCCGCTGCGCTTCACGGCGCCGGGGGTGTTGTCGTCCGGGTCCACGCTCATGCCGCCGGTGCAGAGGATCATATCCGGCCGGGCGGCCTTGACTTCCAGAATGGCGCTTCTCACGGCCTCGATGCCGTCCCCCGGGGTCCGGCGCTCCGCGGTACGGATGCCGAATTCCGCCAGCTTCCTCTCCACCACCGGGGTGAAGGAATCCTGAATCAGGCCCTTGGCCACCTCGCTGCCGGTGGTGACGATGGCGGCGGTTTTCAGCTTCCAGGGCAGCAGCTCCAGCAGCGGCTGTTTCCCGGCGGCCTCCTCGGCCCGACGGAGCTTCTCCTCCTCAATCACCAGGGGGATGACCCGCATCCCCGCCAGCTTGTCCCCCCTGCGGACCGCCGTACCGCCGTGGCGGGTGGCGATCATCACGTCCTCCTGGGCGTTGACGGCGTTCAGCCGGGCGCTGTCCACCCGGAACAGGCCGCCCGCGGCGGCGGTAAGCTCGATCTTGCCCTCCTTGACGGCGCTCCGGTCCATGCCCTCGTTCCGGCAGAGGGCGCAGAGGCGCTCCGCCGCGTCGTTTTCGTGGAGCATCCCCGGGACCATCTCCCAGACGTAGAGGTGTTCCTTGCCCATGGACAGCAGGACGGGGATGTCCTCCTCCCGGACCACATGGCCCTTGCGGAAGCGGGCGTCCTTATACTGCCCGGGGATAATCTGGGTCATATCGTGGCAGAGGACGTGGCCCACGGCCTCCTGCGTCGGTATCCGCTTCATGGCGCTCGCTCCTTATACAGAATCTTTTATGATCTCAATTTCATCGCCCTTGCGGACCGTGCCTTCTTTTACCACCACGGCGAAAATGCCCTCCGTGGGCATGACGCACCTCCCGGTGCGCTGTTTGATTTCGCAGTCGTTGTGGCACTCCTTGCCGATCTGGGTGACCTCCACCACCGTCTCTCCCAGGCGAAGCCGGGTCCCAATGGGGAGAGTTTTCAGCTCCAGTCCCCGGGTATTGATGTTCTCGGCAAAGGCCCCGGGCTGAAGCTCCGGCAGCAGGGAGCGCATTTTGTCCACGCTCTCCTCCGCCAGAAGGGAGATTTGCCGGTGCCAGTCCCCGGCGTGGGCGTCGCCCAGGATGCCGTGGCGGAGCTTCAATTGAATCTCCGGGACCTCCCGTTTGACGGTGCCTTTTTTTTCGCTGATGTTGACGGATACCACCTCTGCCACGCTCACCACTCCTTTGCGTAGTCGCCGGTCTTGCCCCCGCTCTTCCGGCGGAGGCGAATATCGGTGATTTCCATGTCCCGCTGGACGGCCTTGCACATGTCGTAAATGGTCAGCGCCGCGGCGGAGGCCGCCGTCAGGGCCTCCATCTCCACGCCGGTCTCCCCTTTGCACTTCACCTGGGAGCGGATATGGACGGCCGCCTCCTCCAGGGTGAAGGAGATATCCACCGCCGTCAGCCGCAGGGGGTGGCACATGGGGATGAGCTCGTGGGTCCGCTTGGCGGCCATGACGCCCGCCACCTGGGCCACCGCCAGCACGTCCCCCTTGGGAGTGCCGCCGGTTCGGATAAGGGCCAATGTCTCCGGGCTCATGCGGACCCGGCCCTCCGCCTCGGCCTGGCGGAAGGTAACGTCTTTTTGGGTCACGTCCACCATGCGGGCCCGGCCCTGTTTGTTGATGTGGGTCAATTCCTGGTTTTCCATCTGGGTCAGCCTCCAATCTGGTGCATGTTCCGGCCTGCCTCGCTGCGGCCGGTCTCGTTCATGTGGTGCCGCTCCGGCTTGGCGGCGACGCCCGCTTGAATGGCTTGGCGCAGGGCCCCGCCATGGAGCCCCCGGAGGGGAATTTCCTGGCTTGAGTGGAGACAGGGCTTCAGCTTCCCGTCCGCCGTCACCCGGATGCGGTCGCAGGCGGCGCAAAAGCGGTGGCTCATGGGTTCGATGAGCCCCACCGCTCCCCGCCCGCCGGGGGAGCGGTACCGCCGGGCCACGCCGGAGCCCTCTATGGGGCGGAGGTCCGGGCAGGCGTCCAGCACCGCCTGGGCGGGGAGGAATTGGGCGGTTCCGCCCTCCCCAATGGGCATCAATTCAATAAAGCGGACCTCTATGGGATACCGCCGGGCCAGGCTGACAAAATCGGGAATCTCGTCCTCGTTGAAGCCCTTCATCAGCACCACGTTCAGCTTCGTCCCGGTAAAGCCCGCCTCCGCCGCGGCCCCCAGGCCCCGGAATACATCCTCCAGACGGCCTCCCCGGGTCATGTAGGCGTAGCGCTCCGGCCGGAGGGTGTCCAGGCTGATATTCAGCCGGTCCACCCCCGTCTCCCGGAGGGGTTTTGCCAGTTGGGAAAGGGCCGCGCCGTTGGTGGTGAGGCACAGCTCCTCCACCTCCGAAATGGCGGAAACGCCCCGGCAGATATCCAAAATCCCCCGGCGGACCAGGGGCTCCCCGCCGGTGAGGCGGACCTTGCGGACGCCGCAGTCCACGGCGGCCTGGGTAATTTCCACCAGCTCCTCCACAGAGCGGATGTCCCCGTGATCCCGTTTGGGGACGCCTCCGGCGGGCATGCAGTACCGGCAGCGGAGGGAACAGAGGTCCGTGACGGAGAGGCGCAGATAGGTGATGTTTCTGGCGCAGAGGTCCTGCATGGCGGCACGCCTCCCTTTCCGGCGGTGTTTGAGGTTTATTATAAAAAAGGCGGCGGCAAAAAGAAGTTGTTTTAACAACATTTTTGCGCTATAATTTCTGTATTCGAAATAATGAGGGGAGGGATGGCCGGTGGATACGCCGCTGTCCGCGCTGGGGCCATGCCGCTTATTCCTAGATCTGCCGCCGGAGACCCTGGAGCGGGAGATTCTGCCCTGGGGAAGGGGCCGGGACTATGGGAAACAGGCGGTCCTCATCGCGCCAGGAGACCGGGTGGACTGGTTTGCCGTGGTTCTCTGGGGAAAGGTCCAGATTTCCCAGATTTTCTCCGACGGGACCAATAGCCTGATGGACGCGCTAGGGCCCGGTCATACCCTGGGGACGGACCTGATCTGTACCCGGAGCCGCCGTTCGCCCTATTACGCCGTGGCCGCCGGGCCGCTTCAAATCCTGCGGTTTCCGGCGGCGCTGCTGCTGGAGCCGGGGAAACTGCCCGGAGGAACAAGGGAGGTTCTCTGGCGGAATCTGCTGACCCTCCTCTCCGACGAAAGCCTCCGCAAGCACTACCGGCTGGCCATCCTGGCCCAGCGGGGCCTCCGGGACCGGGTGCTGGTGTACCTCACGATGCAGGCGGAGCGCCGGGGGACCCCCACCTTCCGCATCCCCTTCTCCCGGGAGGAGCTGGCGGCCTTCCTCTGCGTGAACCGGAGCGCCTTGTCCCACGAGCTGAGCCGCATGGAGGCCGAGGGGCTGATCCGGTTCCGTAAGAACGAGTTTACCCTCCTCTCCGCCGGAAAAAGGAGGAGCGCCTGGAGCGGGACGGAATAAAAAAACCGCCGCCAGTTCAGGAACCGGCGGTGGTTTCGCTTTTATAAATTATTTACGCTTTTTCACACTTCCAGAACGCCACGCTGTAGGGAGGCAGCTCGCTGCCGCCGCCGAAGTCGTGGAGCTTCCCGGTGATCAGGTCCACCGCCTGGCCGCAGCCCGCGTCAAAGTGGGCGGTGTAGGGCGCGTCCGAGGCGTTGATGGCCACCAGTACCCGCTCCGAATCTGTCCGGCGCTGGAAGACGGTCTGGTGGTTGGTGAGAACGATATCCTTGAAGTCCCCATAGCACAGGGCCTCGCTCTCCCGGTGGGCCTTTGCCATGGCGGCGATCTGGTCCGTCAGAGCGTTCCACTCCGGCGCGTCAAAGGCGGGGCGCAGGGCGTCGTCCCCCTGGGACTTCTCCCCCAGGGCGCCCCACTCGCTGCCGTAGTACAGGCAGGGAATGCCGGGCATGCCAAAGGCCAGGCCGTAAATCAGGGGGACGTGGGCGGGATTCGTCAGGATGCTGGCGGCCCGGGTCACGTCGTGGTTGTCGGCGAAGCAGAGAAGGTGCTTGCCCTTGTAGAGGGTCCACGGCTCCGGGCCGAACTGGCGCTTGAGGCTGTGGACGATCTCAAAGAGGTTCATGGAGTTCAGACTGGAGTAGAGGCCCTTATAGCACTCGTAGTTGGTGCAGGAGTGGAGGAGGCCGTCCCCCACCCAGCGGTTGT
>CAQXTN010000037.1:0-18792 GCA_948916585.1 uncultured Oscillibacter sp.
CAGTGAAAACTGGGGTGATTTTTCTTTTGACCACAGAAATACCACAGACGGGTTTCAGAAAATTTTTGGGCGGCGAGCTGTTACTTTGGCCCGCCATCCCTTGTTCTGCTGGCTTATACGCTACCTGCCTGATATCAATTTTCGTCCGAATGGTTCCAGTTCTGCCGCTCAAGAAAGGCGTTTACAGTTTCCTTCAGCTCATCACTGAAATCTTCCAAATCTTCTATGCTGATTACATCATTGTTGATAAGCGTAATGATGTTGTATATGAAATTTGTCCGTGTCATCTCTATCCGGACGCCTGGATTTCTTTTGTCACTCCTTATCCGCTTATCAAGCTGCCAGAATTTTTCTGACGGATCCCCATCGCCGCTCAGCAGTTCTATGTATTCATCGCATAGCCTGCCCATGTAGGCTTCCTGCCAGCTGCCAATTTTACCGCGGAAAAGGGCCCAATCCCGTTTTGTAAACCGTTGTTCCCGCAAGGCCTCATTCCTTCAGTCAAAAAATGAGATATGCGGTCTGGTAAATTGCTTTCACATCTTACAGCAATTCCTTCAAGCTGTCCCTCAGATCCGGTCTCTCTCCACTGATAATCTCCCACACAAGTCGAAGGTTTACTCCCTCATAATCGTGGACGACGCGATTTCGAAGGCCCTTCATTTCTCATAAATCGTTACCCCAGTAGAAGCAATTTCACGGTCGATTTTTGAGTCCTTCTCAATATGCCGCACACCAAAAATGTCCACAGGCATTCCCACCGCTTGACGGACGGCCTCCATAAAGCCCACAAACTTCAGCCCCTGTAATTTGCTGTCCACCAATAAGTCCAGGTCGCTCTTCTCCGTGGCAGTTCCTTTGGCTACAGAGCCGAACAGGACGGCGCGCGAGATGCCATAAGCGGCGAAAACAGGCGCAAGCATCATCTGTATATCCGTTAAGCTTTGAGGCATACCGGCACCCCCTTCCGCCTCTTAGATGGTGTCGTCAATAAATAAGGAGCCAAACAGCAATGCGGCGGAATTGGATAGCGGCAGTGAAAGAAGCGGCGTTTTTCTCCGGCCTGGGCCGGAAAGCGGCCGCGTGACAAAAGGAAAAGCCCTCCGAAGGATTCGGAGGGCTTTTTCACGTTCAGGGGTCCCGCCATTTTCGCGGGGGGACCTTCCGGGCGCTCAGGCGGGCCTTGATAAAGCCCCGGAAGAGGGCGTACAGCACGGAGCACAGGGGGATGAAAAACAGCATCCCCGCAATGCCCATTAGCTTGCCGCCCAGGGTGACGGCGGCCAGCACCCAGATGGAGGGAAGCCCCACGGAATTACCCACCACATGGGGGTAAATCAGGTTCCCCTCAATCTGCTGAATCACCAGGAAGAGGACCACAAAGCCCACCGCCTGCCAGGGGTTCGTCACGGCGATGAGCAATGCCCCCACCACGCAGCCGATGAAGGCCCCCACCACGGGAATCAGGGCCGTCAGGGCGATGAGAACCCCCACCAGCAGGGCGTAGGGCATACGGAACACCGTCATGGCCGCCACGAAGAGGGCCCCTAAAATCACAGCCTCCACGCACTGGCCGGAGAGGAAGCTGGAGAAGGTGCGGCCCGAGAGGCGGAGGACCTCCAGGGTTTTGTCCGCCCAGGACTCGGGAAGGAGGGCGTAGAGCACCTGGCGGCCCTGGCGGGCCAGGCGCTCTTTTTGCAGGAGGATGTAAAACGAGAAGATCAGGCCGATGACAAAGGTGCTGACCCCGCTGACCACACCCGCCATCAGCACCCCGCCGGAGGACACCAGTCCCCCGCCCCAGTCCCGGACCAGGGTGACGGCCTTTTCCGTCAGGTTCTTCCAGTCGAATTCCAGGCCCGCCGCGAAGGTCTCCAGCTGGGGAAGCCAGGCCTCCAGCTCCGCCAGCTGTTCCTCCATCCGCCGGATGGCGGCGGGGAGCTGGCTGGTGATGGAGCGCACCGCGTCGCCGACGCCGGGGCTGATGACACAGGCCGCCAGGGTCACCACGCCGGTCATGGCCGCCAGGGTCAGCATCAGGGCCAGGGGACGGCGGAGGGGCTTCCACCGTTTCCCTCTGGGGAGGTGGGCCTCGATGGCCCGCATGGGGACGTTTAGAATAAAGGCGATGGCCCCGCCCACCAGGAAGGGGCCCGAGACGCCCAGCACCCACCGCAGGGCCCCCGCCAGGGCGGGGAGGTTTTGCAGGGCGCAGAAAAAGGCCACGCCGCCGCAGACCACCGCCAGCCGCTGCTTGATTTGACTTCGGTTCCAGTCCATGGCTCAGCCCCGGCGATAGGCTTCCGCCGCGTGGAGGTAGCCCTCGGCGGACTCCCGGTTGGAGGCGATTTCCGCCTCCGTCAGGGGGCGGGCGACCTTGGCGGGGCTTCCTAAAATCATGGACCCGGCGGGGGCGTCCATCTTCCCCGTCACCAGGGCCCCCGCGCCCACGATGCAGTCGTCCCCGATGTTCGCCCCGTTGAGGACAATGGCCCCCATGCCGATGAGGACGTTGTTCCCCACGGCGCAGCCGTGGACAATGGCCCCGTGGCCGATGGTGCAGCCCGCGCCTACCCGGGTCTCCTCGTGGAGGACGGCGCAGTCCTGGATATTGGTGCCCTCGCCTACGGTGATGGCTCCCTCGTCTCCCCGGAGGACGGCGTTATACCAGATATTCACGCCCTTTCCAAGGGTCACGTCGCCGCTGACCTTCGCGCCGTCGCAGATCAGCACGTCGGGGGTGGTCTCTCGCAGTTTGCATTGCATGGTGATTTCCTCGTTTCCTTATGTGATTTTCCGGGCGGTTAGGCCTTGTTTGAAAATTGGCGGAATGCCAAACGGCGAGAGATTTTTTCGCCAATCAAGGAAAATTTTCGCAGGCGGGCTGACGCCCGGCAAGGAAATTTAACGCAGAGTGGCGGAAAAAGATCCGCCGTTTGGGCGTTTCGATATTTTTCAAACAAGGCCTAAAATTCCGGGGCAAAATTCCCCTGGATGAAGATGGGGACCTCTCTGCCGTCCCGGGTGGTTCCCACGATGGAGAGGTCCGGGGTGCCGATCATGAAGTCCACATGGGTGATGGAGTCGTTGAGGCCCCGGGCCTTCAATTCGTCCTTGGTCATCCGCTGGCCTCCCTCCAGGCAGGGGTAGGCCTCGCCGAAGGCGATGTGGCAGGCGGCGTTCTCGTCGAAGAGGGTGTTATAGAAGAGCAGGTTCTGGTTGGAAATCGGGCTGTCATAGGGGACCAGGGCCGCCTCGCCGAAGTAGGCCGCGCCCTCGTCCACGCTGATAGCGGCTTTCAGAGTCTCCTCTCCCTGCTCCGCATGGGCCTCCACGATTTTGCCCTCCTTTACCACGAAGTGGAATTTGTCGATGACGTTGCCGTCGTGGACCAGGGGCAGGGAGGCATAGACCACGCCGTTCGCCCCGGTTTTCAGGGGGGAGGTGAAGATCTCCTCCGTGGGGATGTTGGCGATATAGCCGCGGCCGGAGAGGGTATGGTCCCCGCCGCTCTCCCAGATGTGGCCCTCGGGGAGCTCCACGGTGAGGTCCGTGCCCAGGGAATTGGTGTAATGGAGGGATTTTAATTTCAGGGCGTTCAGCTTCCCCAGGCGCTTTTCCAGGGTGGAGAGGTGCTCTTTCCAGCGGTCCACGGCCTTGCCGTCCCCGGTGACGCGGACGGCGGAGAAAATCGCGTCCCACAGGGCCGCCACGGCCTCCGCCTCCCCCTTGTCCGGGAATACCCGGGCGGCCCAGGAGGGAATGGGGATGGAGGCGATGCACCAGGGGAAGCCGCCGCACATCTGGAGGCGGTCGAAGTCCTTGAGGGCCTTGCCGCTGGCCCGCTGGGCCCGGATGATACGCTGGGAATCCACGCCCTTGAGGTTCTCCGGGTCCGAGGCGGAGATGGCGAGGTAGGCCGCGCCCTCCAGGGCCTGGTCGTTGAAAAAGTGCCGCCGCCAGAGGGGCACGGTGTCGAATACCTCCTGGGAGGCCCGGAGGTATTTCATCCGGGTCATGGCGTCGTCGGTCCAGTTCATCACCACCTCGCAGCAGCCGGCCTCATAGGCCTCCTCCGCGCACAGGCGGGCGAAGGGGGCGCACTCCACCGGGGAGGAAATCACCATCCGCTGGCCGGGATAGGGGTTCAGCCCAATCCGCACCAGGAGGCGGGCGTATTCGCGGAGCTTGTGTTCCATTTGTCGGGTCCTTCCTTTCCGTCGCTCAGTCATTCTATGGAAATATTATGTGCGATTATAGAGCATTTTAACGGGGAAGTAAAGACGGCTGGGGGCGGGATTTCAAAATTGTTCATCTTTTCCCGCAAAGCGGCAAAAACCGGAGAGGAATTTCCCCTCCGGTTTTCGCTTTTTGGACGCCGTTAAGCCGGGTGGGCGGCGGTTTCCCGGTCCAGGCGGAACAGCAGCGTCACGCACCACAGGCCCGCCAGCCCCACCAGGGCGTAAATGATGCGGGAAAACACCGCCGTCTGGCCTCCGAAGAGCCAGGCCACGGCGTCAAAGCCGAACAGGCCGATGCCGCCCCAGTTCAGCGCGCCGATGACCGCCAGCAGGACGGCGATTTTGTCGATTGCCATGGATATCCCTCCAATCCTGTCGAGCTGGTCCTTAGCTTGCCCCAATTCGGCGGTTTTCGCGCTGGAAAAATTTGTCATGCGTTTACACGTCCACCGCCTTCCCCGGGGAGAGGAAGTAGAGCACCCGGCGGGTGACGGGGGCTTCCAGCACCCGGGTTAAGGCCAGGCTGTAAGCCTCCAGCTGCGGGCGGTAGCGCCCCGCCCGGTCCATGATCTCCTGGGGAGTGAACACGTGGTCGGTTTTAAAGTCCACCACCGTCAAGCCCCCCTCCGTCTCAAAGCACAGGTCCGCCACACCCTGGAGGAGGATGGCGTCCTCCTCCGAAGCTTGGGAATCGTACTCCCGGGCGGGAACCAGGAGGGTGAAGCGGTACTCCCGGAGGGGCGGCTTTCCCGCCGCCTCCGCCTGCCGCAGCTCCCTTGCCAGGGGGGAGGCCAGGAGGCGCTCCAGGGCCGGGACATCCACCTCTTTGGCCTGCTGCGGGGTGAGGAGGGATTTTTCCTCCAGGGCGGCGATCTGGGCGGGGACATCGGCGTCTCCGAAATTCAGGTACTGGAGGACCAGGTGGGTGGCGGAGCCCTGCTCGGCGGGGGTGAGGCCGGCTTGCTCCCGGCGGAATTTGGGCTGGGACAGGGGCCGGAGGTAGGGGGTATGGGCGGCGTTTTCCGCGATCTCCTCGTCCAGGAGGCGGCCCTTTAATTGGGTGGCCGTCAGCTTGGCGGGCAGGGCCGCTTCCCGGCGGTAGGGGTATTGGAACGCCAGAAGGGCCGGGTCAAAGGAGGGTTCGGCGGCGCTCTCCTCCTGGGAGAGGCCGGGGTGGAGGGGGCTGTCCCGGTACTCCTCGCAGTCGTGGACAAGCACCTCCCAGGGGGCCCCGGAGGCGGGAGCGGTGGGGACCTCCGCCTCCGCCAGGCGGCGCAGGGGCTCCGCCTCCGGGCGGCAGAGGAGACACAAAAGCAGCCACTCCCCAAAGGTTCGGCAGGCCGCCACCGCCTCCGGCGCGGCGGGGAGGGCGGCGGAGGCCGCCAGGCGTTGGAGGCGGGTTTGCGCAAAGTAGAGGGAGTTTACCAGGATGAGCTTTTCCTTGGGGCGGGTCATGGCCACGTAGAGGACCCGCTGCTCCTCCGCCAGGTTCTCCCGGCGGGTGGTTTCCTCCACGGCGGTGCGGGCCAGGGTGGGATAGCGGATTTTCCGCTCCAGGTCCACCCGGCGGGGCCCCAGGCCCAGAGTGGGATGCACCAGGACGGAGTCGTCGAAGTCCTGGCGGGAGAAGGTGTGGTCCAGGTCCGCCAGAAAGACGATGGGGAACTCCAGACCCTTGGACTTGTGAATGGTCATGAGCCGGACCCCTCCGGCGGCGGAGCCGGAGGCGGCCTCGGGGGCCTCGCCGGCCTCCAGCAGGCGGCGCAGCCGGGTGACGAAGGCGAAGAGGCCCCGGCAGCCGCCGGATTCGAATTTCTCCGCCTGCCGGGTCAGGGCGATGAGGTTTTCCCTCCGCTCCAGACCGCGGTCCATGGCTCCGTAAAGCCCCAGGAGGTTTTGCGTATTGTAGATGTGCCAGAGGAGACGGTGGACGCTCATGTCCCGGGCCGAGAGGCGAAGGGCGTTCAACGTCTCCAGGAAGGCGGCGCAGTCCGGCTGGCCGGAGGCGGAGACGGCCTCGTAAAAATCGCCGTCGGGGGCGGCGGCCCGAATCTCCGCCAGACGGTCGGGGGAAAAGCCGAAGATGGGGGAGCGGAGGACGGAGATCAGGGGCACGTCCTGCCGGGGGTTGTCGATGAGCTCCAGCAGGGACACGGTGGTGGAGACCTCCATGGACTCGAAAAAGTCCGACGACTCCTGGAAGGAGCAGGGGATGTCCCGCTCCGCCAGGGCGGCGGCGAAGGCCGCCGCCCGGCTTCCGGGGGAGCGCATGAGAATGACGATGTCCTCCGGCTTGCAGGGGCGGAGGGACCCGTCGGGATCGGTGACGGGAAAGCCCTCGTCCAACAGGCGGCGGATGCGGCGGGCCACAAAGCGGGCCTCGGCGGTGAGCTTTTTCACCGGGTGGGGGGTCTCCTCCGACTTCCGGTGGGCGGTGAGGAGGTGGAATTCCGTTTGGCAGTCCGTCCGGGGCGGGTAATAGGCCGCGCCGAAGTGGAGGGCCGCGTCCTCATCGTATATAAGCCCGCCCATTTCTACGGAGAGTATATTCTCAAAGACAAAGTTGGCGGCCTCCAGAATCTCCCGGCGGGAGCGGAAGTTCTGGGAGAGGGTGAGCTTCCGGTCCTCGCCGTCCCGGGCCTTGGTGTGGGGCTTGAAGGCGGCGTATTTCCGGAGGAAGATGGTGGGGTCCGCCAGACGGAAGCGGTAGATGCTCTGCTTTACGTCTCCCACGGTGAAGAGGTTTTTCCCCCCCTTGGAGACCGCCCGGAAGATGGCGTTTTGGACCTCGTTGGTGTCCTGGTACTCGTCCACCAGAATCTCGGCGTACCGGGCGGAGACCTGCTCCCCCAGCTCTGTGGGCGACCCGTCCGGCTTCACCAGCAGGGTGAGGGCCAGGTGCTCCTGGTCCGAGAAGTCGGCGGCGTTGAGCCGGAGCTTTTCCGCCCGGAAGGCGGCGGAGAACTCCGCCGTTAAATCCAGCAGGGCCAGCATGGCGGGGGCCACGGCGGCAAGGTCCTCCAAAGCCTCCTCCCCGGCGACGTCCAGCCAGGCCTGGAGGGGCTTGAGGGCGGATTTCGCCCCCTCCCAAAGCTGCTTTAGGGCCAGGACCAGGGGGTCCTCCTTCCGGCCCTTGGGGGTGGTGAGGCGGGGGAAGGGGACAGCAGCGGAGAGGGTCTGGGCAGAGGCCCAATCTGGGGCCTGGCTCAGGGCGTGGAAGCCCTGGGCGGCCGCCAGGAATTTCACGCCGTAGCCGGAGGTGAGGGCGGAATCCCCCTCGGTGCGCGCCGCTCCCCGGCGGAGCTGGTCCGCCCAGTGGGCGGCGCGGCGGCGGATGGAGGACAGGAGGACCTGGGCGTAGGGGGTGGCGTCGAAGGAGGGGGCGGGGGCTTCCCAGGCTGCCCGGTTTTGGCGGAGCCAAGCCTCTGGGGAGGCGTGGCTCTGGAGCTTTTTATAGAGCTCCAGCACCAGCTCCACCAGGGCGGAATCATCCCGGCCCGCCCCCAAGGTGTCCGCCAGCTGTTCGCCGCCGGGGGTGAGGGTTTCGTAAAAGGAGGAGAGGACCCGCTCCAGACAGCGGCGGCGGAGCAGGGCCGCCTCCCCGTCGTCCAGGATGCGGAAGTCCGGGGTCAGGGCGTGCTTGTCCTCCTCCCGGGCCAGGAGGTGGGTGTTCTCCCGGAGGAGGGCGGCGCAGAAGGCGTCCACCGTCTTGATGTCCGCCTGATAGACCCGGAGGAGCTGGCGGCGAAGGTGGGCGTTGGAGGGGTCCTCTCCCATGCGGCGGGAGAGCTCGGCGGCGATTTTGCCCCGGAGCTCCGCCGCGGCGGCCCGGGTATAGGTGATGATGAGGAAGTCGTCTACGTTGTGCCGCTCCTCCGTCACGTAGCGGAAGAGGCGGTCCACCAGGACCCGGGTCTTGCCGGACCCGGCGGCGGCGGAGACCAGAAGGCTCCCGCCCCGGTTCTCTACGGCGGCTTGTTGCTGGGGGGTGAGGGGCATGTCAGTCCGCCTCCTTTCCGTTGAGCTCTTGCCAGAAGTCCTCCGGCTTCACCGGGAGGATGTAGTGGAAATGGTCCCGGTCCCGGCCGTCCTGGAAGTGGCAGGCGGGGGCCCACTCGCAGTAGCGGCAGGGGCTGTCCTCCTCCGTGTGGCAGCAGGGGTCCGCGTCGATGTTGCCCCCCCGGACCTCCCGGGCGATGTCGTGGAGAAGGGTCTCCACGTACCGGCCCAGCTGCCCCAGCTGGGCGGCGGAGGCCAGGCTCCCGGAGAGGTTTCCGCTTTTGTTCACCCGGAGGGGGAGGTACCGGGGCTGGGTGAGGGCCTCGTGCTCCATGGCCTGGAGGACCCGGGGCTCCGCCAGGAGGAGGCCGGAGCGGCGCAGCTGTTTTTCCCGCTCCGCCTGGAGCGCTTCCGGGGAGATGTTGCGCTGGACGGAGAGCAGGTCGTCCCGGGCGGGGAGGTAGAGGACCCCGGCGGGCTCGATCTCCCTGCCAAGGCGGGCTCTGCCGGTCTTTTGCAGGGTGAAGAGGTAGAGGAGCATCTGGATGTCCAGGCCCATGCGGACCGCCGAGAGGTCAAAGGACTTTTTGCCGGACTTGTAGTCCACCACCCGGAGGTAGAGCTTCCCGTCCTGGAGCCAACCGTCCACCCGGTCCACCTTGCCCCGCACCCGGAGCTCGCCGTCGGGCTCGGAGATCACCACGGCGGGGAGGTCCGCCTCCGGCCCGTCGCCAAAGGAGAGTTCGAAGGCCAGGGGCACAAAGTCGGAGCAGCGGAGCTCCGCCGCCGCCTGTTCCACCACCGCCCAGGCCATGTTCCGCAGGCGGCCGAAGAGGTGGCGGAAGCGGGCGTTTCGGTTCTGGAAGTTTCGAAGCTCCTTTTGGACGTATTCGTCGATGTAGCGCAGGACCAGGGCGTGAAGGGTCTCCTCCTCCACCTGGGCGAAGCCCCCCAGGGTCTGCACGTCTCGGGTGACCCGCTCCAGGAGGAAGTGGAGAAAATCGCCGATCTGGGGTGCGTCGAAGGCGGCGGGGGAACGGGGCCGGGCCTTGAGGCCGTATTCCATGAAGTAGGAGAAGTGGCAGGTGCGGATGCGCTCCAGGCGGGAGGCGGTCATGCGCACGCTCTCCCCGTAGAGGGCCTGGACGGCCCGGGGGGAGAGGGAGCCCCGGGTCTGGAACGCCGCCCGGGCCATGGCCTCCAGCCGGGGGCGGAAGGGGGGCTCCTCCTCCAGCCGCCGCCAGAGGGCCCCGCCGGGGACGGCGCACTCCAGGGCCGGGAGGGGGGCCGTCAGCCGGTAGGGCCGGGCGGCGGGCTCCCGCTCGATGCGCAGGGCGGGAAACAGGGCCAGCAGCCGGTCCACCACGAAGGCGGGGCGGAGCTCCGCCCCGGAGACATCCGTCACCGGCCAGCTGACCGTCAGCCCCTGGGTGGGCTGGGCCAGGGCGGCGTAGAGGTTTTGGAGCTCAATGCTCATCTGGTCCATGCCGGTGGGGGCCAGCTCGATGCCCCGCTGGGCCAGCTCGTCCCGGTCGTCCTCGTTTAAAATGCCGCCCCCCTGGCCGGGGGTGGGAAGCACGTGGTCGTTGGCCCCCAGGAGGAAGAGGTATTTGGCGGTGTGGCGGTCGTTCCGGGCCACGCCGGAGACCTGGACCTGGTCCAACGAGACGGGGATGGTGCCCACGCTGTACTCCGTCAGCACCTGGCGGAACAGGCGGGTGAACTCCTCCAGCTCCATGGGCTCCTCTCCCAGGATTTCCACAAACTGGTCCAGCACGCCGCAGAGAATGTCCCACAGCTGGGCGGTCTCCTCCGCCTCCTGGAGGCGGCCCGCCTGGGCCTGGGACTTCATCTGGGTTTCCAGGGCGTCCTGGAGATGGAGCTCCTCCATGAAGGCGTAGAGGGCCTCCACCTTGGCCTCGGCGGTCTCGCCGGTTTTCAGCCCCTCCGCCAGGCGGGAGAGGGGGGCCTGCACCCGGCGGCGCAGGGCGTTGACCTGGGAGAGCTGTTCCTCCCGGGCGGCGGTCCAGGGGGCTCCGTAGCCGTCCGGGTTCTCCGCCCAGTCCACGTCCCGCAGCCACATGCCCCCGTGGACCTCCCACTTGAGGACGTAGTTCTCCAGCTGGTCGCACTCCTCCGGGGTCAGGCCCGCGAGGCCGGTTTTCAGCCAGCGGAACATGTCGTCGTACTCATAGCCCCCCCCGACGGAGGCCAGGACCCCGGTGAGAAGGCTGAGAGCCGGTTTTTCCAGGATGTCGCTGCGGCGGCTTAAATAGGCGGGAAGCTGGTAGCGCTCGAACACCGTTTCAATGACGGATTCGTAGTCCTCGATGTTCCGGGCGGCCACCGTGACGTCCCGGCAGCGGCACTTCCCCTCCGCCAGGAGGCGGCGGATGGCGGCGGCGGTCTGCTCCACCTCGGAAAACACCGTGTCCGCCTGGAGGAGATGGATTTGGGGAGCGTCCCCCCCGTAGGGAAGGGTCGCGCCGAAGAATTGGCGCTCCAGGTGGCCCAGGGGGGAGGGATCCTGGCTGGTGAGATTCTCAATTTGGACCGGCACGCCCTCCCGCTCCGCCAGGAGGCGGAGGCGGTCCAGGGTGCGGAGGGTGGCCTCGAAAATCTCTTCTTTGCTGTCCGGCTCCCCCAGGAGGGTGACGGTGAGGGAGTGGGCCTGGCGGAGGAGGATGGAGAGGCAGCGGCGCTCCTGGACAGTGAAGTAGGTGAAGCCGTCGATGTAGATATCCTTATCCAGGGCGTAGCCGGATTCCTCCAGGCTGTCCCGGAGCTTGGCCATATAGTCCCGGGCGTCCAGGCCCGGGCGGAGGAGGCGGGCCTCGTAGGCGGCGTAGAGAAGGCTGAGGTCCCGGAGCTTATCATGGGTGGCCCCGGCGATGGCCTGGGACTGCTCGTAGAGGGTTTCCGGGGAAACCTCGTAGCACCGCAGCTCGTCGAAGAGGTCCAGAAGCTGGCGGAGGAAGGCGGACTTCCGGGAGGGGCGGCGGTAAACCGTCAGCTCCGGCAGAACCTCCAGGAGGGCCTTTTCCAGGGTGAGGAGCTTGCCCCCGGCGTCCAGGGTCACCTGGGCCGCCCCGCCGGTGATGGAGAGGACCCGGTCCGAGAGGCGGCGGAAGCTCAAGACCTCGGCAAAGCGGCTGGCGGAATCGCCGCAGGTCCGGCACAGGTCCACCTCCGCCTGGTGGGAGGCGTGCTCCGGAACCAGGAGAATCTGGTTCCGGCCGCCGGGGTGGGCGGCGATGCGGCGCAGCACCGCCGTGGATTTGCCGGTCTTGGCCCGGCCGGTTAAGAGGGTCAGCATAGATGGGCCTCCTTGCTGTGGGGAATTTCGTCGAATGAAATTAGTATAGCATGTTTTTCGGCGGAGGGGGAAAATTTTTTTCTCCGTGTACGGGAGCGTGCAACGATTCGGAAAAAGACTGGGGGATACGAGGGGGAATGTGGGATGAACGAGAGAAATTGGCCGCGTCGGTTCTGCGCCGCATATTTGCGGACCATGGACCCGGAGCAGGCGGCGGAGGCGGCGGGGCGGGAGGACGGCTTTGCCGCGCTGGCCTTGAAAAGCGTCCGGCGGCGGCTGGAGCGGATGCGGGGGGCTGTGGCGGGGGAGCTGCGACGGGAGGACGTTTTGCGGCGGCTGGCCCAGCTGGCCTTTGGCCGGGCCAACGACGCGGCCCGGCTGGCCCTCAGCCCCAGGGAGGTGGACCCGGGGGAGCTGGACCTCTCCGCCGTGGCGGAATTGAAGGTGACGGACAAGGGGGGCGTGGAGGTGAAGCTGGTGGACCGGGTGCGGGCGCTGGAGACCCTGTGCGGCCTTCTGGGGGAGAGCGGGAACGGCGGGGCCGAGGAGCTCTACCGGGCCCTGGAGGACGCCGCCGGGCAGCTGGAGGAGGGCTATGGCGGGTAAGGGGCTGAAATTTTCCGCCAAGCAGCTGCGGGTGCTCACCTGGTGGCAGGACCCAAGGTGGGAGGCCGTCATCTGCGACGGGGCGGTGCGGAGCGGGAAAACCTTCGCCATGGGGCTGAGCTTCTTCCTCTGGGCCCAGGCGGGCTTTGACGGGAAGCAGTTCGGCGTGTGCGGGAAGACCATTGCGTCGGTGCGGCGGAACCTTCTTTCGGAGCTGGCCCCGGCCCTGCGGCGGCTGGGCATGGAGGTCCGGGAGCGGAGGGGGGAAAACCTGCTGGCTGTGCGGTTCCGGGGGCACGAGAACCGCTTTTTGCTCTTTGGCGGGCGGGACGAGTCCAGCGCGGCGCTGATTCAGGGAAGCACCCTGGCGGGGGTGCTGCTGGACGAGGCGGCGCTGATGCCCCGGTCCTTCGTGGAGCAGGCGGTGGCCCGGTGCAGCGTGGCGGGAAGCCGGCTGTGGTTCAACTGCAACCCGGAGGGGCCCCAGCACTGGTTTTACCAGGAGTGGATTTTGAAGGCGGCGGAGCGGCGGGCCCTGCGGCTCCACTTCACCATGGAGGATAACCCCGCGCTGCCGGAGCGGATTCGGGAGCGGTATAGGCGGAACTACTCCGGGGCCTTTTACCGGCGGTTCGTCCTGGGGGAGTGGACGGCGGCGGAGGGGCGGGTGTACGACTTCTTCGACCCGGACCGGGACGCGGCGGAAGCGCCGGAGGACGGGTTTTCCGCCTGGCGGATTTCGGCGGACTACGGGACGGTGAACCCGGCCTCCTTCGGGCTGTGGGGGCTCCGGGAGGGGGTTTGGTACCGGGTCCGGGAGTTTTACTACGACTCCAGGAAAGCGGGGCGGCAGCGGACCGACGCGGAGTACGCGGAGGATCTGGAACGGCTGGCGGGGGGACGGGAGATTCAGCGGGTCATCGTGGACCCGTCGGCGGCCAGCTTCATTGAAACCCTGCGGCGGCGGGGCTTTTGGGTGGTGAAGGCCGACAACGACGTATCCGACGGCATCCGGGTGACGGCGGACCTGCTCCGGCAGGGGCGGGTGGCAATCTGCCGGGGCTGCGGGGACTGTCTGCGGGAGATTTCCCAATACTGCTGGGAACAGCGGGGAGAACGGGACGTCCCCCGGAAAAAGGACGACCACGCCATGGACGATCTGCGGTATTTCGCCATGGATTTGGCGGGGGACCGGGAGGAGGACGGCTTTTCGGCCCTGGCGGTGGAGCGGGAGGATGTTTTTTGAGAGGAGATGGGGCTTTGAAACGGCGGAAAAAGCGGGAGGCGGCCCCCGGGGCGGAGGCAGGGCCGGCGGCGGCGCAGCTGCGCAACTGGGAAAAGCACCCCTTCGGGACGCTGGGGGAGTACGTGCCCCTGCGAAATGGGGAGACGAGGCTCTACCGGGCGGTGCGGGAGGCCGTGCCGGTGGTGGACGCGGCGATTTACAAGCTGATCCGCATGACGGGGGGACTGGCGGTTCGCTGTGAGGACCGGCGGGCGGAGCGGGAGCTGGGGGAGTTTCTGCGGACCGTGCCCGTAGGGCGGGGGCAGTTTGGGCTGAACGCCTTTTTGGACTGCTACTTGGATTCCCTTTTGACCTGCGGGCGGGCGGTGGGGGAAATCGTCCCTGCCATTGGAAACCGGGAGATTGCCGCGCTGCTGTGCGGGCGGGTGGAGGACATTGAAATCCGGGAGGGGGAAAACGCCCTGACCTTCTCCCTCTGGGGGCCCGATGAGGGCGGGCGGATGGCGGCGCTGCCCTATCCGAACCTGATTCTCTTCACGCCGCTGAACCCGGAGACAGAGAACCCCTACGGGGTGTCGCTGCTGCGGTCTTTGCCTTTTTTGGCGGATATTTTGATGAAGATTTATTACACCGTGGGGGTGAACTGGGAGCGGTGCGGGAACCTCCGCTTCGCCGTCACCTGCCCCGGGGGCCAGGGGGCCGCGGAGCGGGGGAAGCTGCTGGCCGGGGAGTGGTCCCGGGCCATGCGGGAGACCCGGGGCGGCAGCGTCCGGGACTTTGTGGCGGCGGGGGATGTGAGCATCCGGGTCATCGGCGCGGACGCGCCGGTGCTGGACAGCCAGGTGCCCGTGCGGCAGATTCTGGAGCAGGTTGTGGCCAAGACGGGCATCCCGCCCTTTTTGCTGGGGCTGAGCTGGAATTCCACGGAGCGGATGAGCTCCCAGCAGGCGGACATGCTCACCACCGAGATCACCGCCCTGCGGCGGACCCTGACGCCGGTGGTGGAGCGCGTCTGCCGCCTCTGGCTGCGGATGCGGGGCTATGCCTGCGGCTTCCAGGTGGTGTGGGACGACATCAACCTCCAGGACGCGGTGGAGGAGGCCCGGGCGGAGCTGTACCGGGAACAGGCCCGGAAGCTGCGGCTTGAAAACGACCGGGCGGAGACATGAGAGATGGGAGGAATGGACATGGAGGAGCAAAGGGGCATGGCGGCGGCAGCGGAGGATTTGGCCCTTATCAACGCCCTGGCCAAGGCGGAGCTGACGGCGGAGCAGGTGTATGTCTTTACCCTGCGGCTTTGCGACAACGAGGTGGACCGGGACTTTGAGCGCTTTGACGGCGAGGCCCTGGAACGGCTGGGGGAGCTGTTTGTGGGCAAGAGCGGCATCTTTGACCACCAGTGGAGCGCCGGGGGGCAGACGGCCCGGCTTTACAAAACCCAGGTGGTGCGGGAGAGCGCCCAAAAAACCCAGGCGGGGGACGAGTACCGCTGGCTCAAGGGCTGGGCCTATCTTCTGCGGACGGAGAAGAACGAGGACCTGATTGCCGAAATCGAGGGGGGCATCAAAAAAGAGGTCAGCGTGGGGTGCAGCGCCGGGCGGCGGGTGTGCTCCCTCTGCGGGGCGGAGGACTGCGGGCATGTGCCGGGACAGGTTTACGACGGGAAGCTGTGCTTTTGGGAGCTGCGGGATATTAAGGACGCCTATGAGTGGTCCTTCGTGGCGGTGCCCGCCCAGCGGGCGGCTGGGGTGCTGAAGCGCTTCGGCCAGGAGCGGGAGGGGGACCGGACCCTCCGCAAGGAGGCGGAGCTGGGGCGGAAGTACCTTCAGGCCCTGCGCCGGGAGGTGGCGCGCCTGGCCATGCTGGCGGACGACGGCTTGGACGGCGGCGTCTTCGCCAAGGCGGCGCGGCGGCTGGAGGAGCCGGAGCTTTTGGAGCTGCGCAAGAGCCTGGAAACCCGGGCGGCGGGGCGGTTTCCCGTCCCGCCGCAGCTGCGGCGGCGGGACGCCGCGGCGGAGGCGGAGGACGCGGAGGCGTTTCGGATTTGAGGGCGGTCTCGGGGCCAGGGGCTCCGTGCCGGATATACAGAAGGAGGAGAAAGAGGATGAGCTATCATTTTGAGAACGTGCGGCTGGAAAAGGGAATGTACGGCCGCAGCGGAATCAGCTTCGCCAAGACGCTGGAGGAGCTGGACCCCAGCGAGGGCTATCGGGGCACCCCCCTGGAGGGGCTGGACGCCTTTCAGCGCCAGCTCAAGCGCTTCGGCATCCACGTCAAGGGAGCGGACAGCGACCCGGTGGAGAAATTTTTCCACACCACCGAGTCCTCGGTGCTGTTCCCGGAGTTCGTCTCCCGGGTGGTGCGCCAGGGGCTGGAGGAGGGCGGCATCCTGCCGGACATCACCGCCACGGTGACCAAGTTCGACGGGATGGACTACCGCTCCATCGCCTCCATTCCCACGGAGGAGGAGAAAAAGCTCCTCCAGGTGGCGGAGGGGGCCGCCATTCCCGAGACCTCCGTCCGCACCCAGGAGAACCTGGTGAAGCTGCAGAAGCGTGGGCGGATGCTGGTGGCCTCCTATGAGGCCATCCGCTTCCAGCGGCTGGATTTGTTCTCCGTCACCCTGCGCCAGATTGGGGCCTACATCGGAAAGATGCACCTCCAGGACGCCATCAAGGTTTTGCTGGAGGGGGACGGCAACGAAAACCCGGCGGAGGTGGTCAGCCACAGCGGCGCTCTGAGCTATGACGCGCTGCTGGAATTTTGGAACAAGTTTGACCCCTTCGCCATGAACACGCTGCTGGTGGGCGGCGACACCATGCTGGAGCTGCTGCGGCTCAAGGAATTCCAAAACCCCCTGACGGGGCTGAACTTCCAGGGCACCGGCACCCTCTCCACGCCCCTGGGGGCCAAGCTGCTGAGAACGAACGCCATGCCCGCCGGGACCCTCATCGGCCTGGACAAGCGCTATGCCCTGGAGCAGGTCGTCGGCGGCGAGGTGATGGTGGAGTACGACAAGCTCATCGACCGCCAGCTGGAGCGGGCGGCCATCACCTCCATCTCCGGCTTCGCCAAGTTGTTCACCGGCGCGTCCAAGGCGATGAAGCTGGGCGCGGGAGTCCAGGGCTGACGTGGGAGAGCGGATTTTAGAGCTGGCCCTGGCCCTTGGCGGCGGGGAGGACCGGGCGCTGCTACCGCCCCTGTGCGCCGCGGCGGAGCGGGCCTGGCTGGCCCGGCTCCGGGAGGGCGTGACGGCGGAGGACTGCGGCGAGGCCCTGCCCTGCGCCGCCGCCTTCACGGCGGCGGCGGACCTGGCGGCGGCAGAGGGGGGCGCGGCCTCCTTCTCCGCCGGGGACATCTCCGTAAGCCTGGGCGGCGTCCAGGACCGGGCCAGGCGGGCGGAGAGCCTCCGCCAGGCGGCGGAGGGGCTGATGGAGCCCTTTGTCCGGGCGGCGGGGCTCTGGGCCCAGGGGGTGGAGGGATGACCCGCTGGGTGGACGAGATCCTTCGCCGCTATGGGCAGGAGCTTATTCTGGAGGGAAAAGAGGAGACTGTCCGGGCCTTCCTCCAGCCCCTGACGGAGCGGAGGGAGGAGGGGCCGGAGCCCTCCCCCATCGGGGGTCTGGACGGGCGGCTGTGGCTGTACCTGGGAAAGGCCGCCGTGAGGGCGGGGGACCGGGTTTGCTGGAACGGGCGGCGGTTCCGGGCCCGGAGCGGAAGGCCCCACTTCATCGGCCCGGAGCTCTCCCATTGGCGGGCTGTACTGGAGCGGGCAAGGGAGGCGGAATGAAAGAGCTGAGACAGATGCGGGACGCGGTGATTTCCGCCCTGCGCTCCGGGGGGCTGGCGGCGGAAGCCGCCTTCCCCGGCAAGTGGGCGGCGGAGCGGAAAACAGCCCTGGCCACCGTCTCCGTGGAGACGGCGGAGGGCCGGGACCTGGGCTTTTGCGGCTATCTGGGGGAGAGCCGGGGCCCAAGCGGGGAAGCGCGGGAGGTCTATGGCAAGCACCTGGCGGGGACCATCGCCGTGGACATCCGGGCTGAGCGGGCGGCGGAGTGCGAGGCGGGCGGCGAGACGGCGGCGGCGGTGCTGCTGGGGAAGCTGCCGGAGGGCATCCGGCCCGGGGAGCTTCGGTGGGAGGCCCTGGCCTGGGAGAAGCAGACGGGGCTCTTCCTCCGGCGGGGAACGCTTCAGTGCCAGGCGCTGTTTTTGGCGGAGCGCGAGGAGGAAGAGACGGAGTTCCTGGATTTCAAACTGAAAGGGGTTTTGCAAGGTGAACAATCTGCATGAGCGGCCGGGGGTCTACTCGGCCTATGACACGTCCTCGGTGGTGTCCGGGGGACGGGCGGTCCGGTCCATCGGCGTGGCGGCCAAGGCGGCCAGGGGCGAGACAGGAAAGCCGGTGACGGTGACGGGCTGGGCCGCCGGGGTGTCCGTCTTTGGCGAGGACGAGACGGCGGGAATGAGCACCCTTTTGCGGCTGCTGTTTGAAAACGGCGCGTCCGCCGTGACGGCGGTGCGGGTGGCGGAGGAGGGCACGGCGGAGGACTACGCCCAGGCCTTCGCCGCCCTGGAAAAGGAGGAGGCGCGGATTCTGGTCTGCGACAGCGGCGAGGAGGCGGTCCACCAGGCCCTGCGAAACGCGGTGGAGGCGGCCTCCGCCCTGCGCCATGAGCGCGTCGCCGTGGCGGGCTGCGCCGGGGCGGAGGTTTCGGAGCTGGTGAGCCGGGCGGAGGCGCTGAACAGCGAGCGCGTGGTGCTGGTGGGACCCGACGCCCTGGACGGCGGGGGAAAGCCCCTGTCCGGCGTGTTCGCCGCCGCGGCGGTGGCGGCCCTGGCGGCCTCCGCCCCGGACCCGGCGGTACCCCTGAACGGGGCGAAGCTCAAGGGCTTGACGGGGCTGGCGGAGGACTATACCGACAACGACATCGACCGGCTGGTCCGGGGCGGCGTGACCCCCCTGGAGTGCGTGGCGGGAGTGGTGTCCCCGGTGCGGGGCGTCACCACCCGGACGAAAACCGGCGGGGCGGCGGACGCCACATGGCGGGAGCTGACCACCATTTTGATTGTGGACGACGTGATTCCCTCCGTGCGCTCCGCCCTGCGCGGCCGCTTCTCCCGCAGCAAGAACAACGCCCGGAACCGGGCGGCTATCCGCTCCCAGGTCATTGTGGAGCTGGAGAAGAAGCTGGCGGCGGAAATCATCGACGGCTATGACGAGGTCAGCGTCTCCGCCTCCCCCGAGGACCCCACGGTGTGCCTGGTGGAGTTCGGCTTCGCCGTGGCCCACGGGCTGAACCAGGTGCATCTGACGGTGCACATTGAGATTTAAGAAAGTCTGCAAATAAAAAGTCAATAGGAAAATGAGAAAAATTTATAAGGGG
>CAQXTN010000038.1:0-18290 GCA_948916585.1 uncultured Oscillibacter sp.
ATCTGGTGGAACATGGGGGAGTGGGTGGCGTCCACCTCGTCCTTGCGGTACACCCGCCCGGCGGAGATCATGCGGATGGGCACGCCATAGCCCTCCATGGCCCGAATCTGCATGGGGGAAGTCTGGGAGCGGAGGAGGACGGAGGAGTCCTCCGTCAGATAAAAGGTGTCCGTCCAGTCCCGGGAGGGGTGGTTCTCCGGGGCGTTGAGCTTGGTGAAGTTGTAGTCCGCCTGCTCGATCTCCGGGCCGTCCATGATCTCAAAGCCCATGTTCAGGAAGATTTCCTTCATCTCGTCCAGGACGGAATACATGGGGTGCTTGTGGCCCAGGGGGGGCTTTTTTCCGGGGATGGTCACGTCCACGGCCTCCGCCGCCAGCTTGGCCTCCAAAGCCTTTTGGGAGAGGACGCCGGACTGAGACTCAATGGCCCGCTCCAGGCTGGAGCGCACATCGTTGGCCAGCTGGCCCATAACGGGCCGAAGCTCGGCGGAGAGGCCGCCCATCTGCTTTAAGACGGCGGTGAGCTCGCCCTTCTTGCCCAAGTACTTGACCCGAATGGCCTCCAGTCCGGCGACCTCCTGGGCGGAGGCGATGGCCTCCAGTGCGCCTTGGCGAATGGCTTCCAACTGTTCTTTCATATCGTGGTACTCCTTTTCTTGGATGTGTTGGCTCAGGAATTGCGCAGCAGCGCCCAGGGCGGGCGCTCCATGGTAACGGTGAAGCGGGGCAGCTGGTGCAGCCCCTTGGAGAGGTTCGCGGCGTGCTTCCCGGGCCCGGTTACCGCCGTCACGGGGAAGAGCGCCGCCAAATACGCGTCGGCGTCCGGGTCCGTCTTGCCGAAGGGATAGGCGAAGTAGCTGGGTGGGACCCCGGTCTCCTGGGCGATGCGGTCAAAGCTGTATCGCAGGTCCTCCAGCACCCGGCAGTAGAAATCGCTGTCGGACTCGCCCTCGCGCCGCTGGACGCCGTTGGCCTGTCCGGGGACAAAGTTTCCCATCCGCCCGTCCAGGTTGTGGATGGCGTAGCCGTGGGAGCCGATTTCCACCAGCCCCGAGGCGGTCATCTCCCGGCACATATCCCAGGTGAGGAAATTCCCCCCGGGGTTGTCCTGCATATAGGCCATGACGGCGATGACGGCCTTGGCCCGGTACCGCTGGAGGAGGGGGTAGGCCAGGTCGTAGTTGCTTCGATAGCCGTCGTCGAAGGTGAGAAGGATGGGCTTTTCCGGCAGGGGCTCCCCCGCCGCCAGCTCCCGGGGAAGGACGGTGTGATAGCCCATTTCCGCCAGCCACTGGAGATCCTGCTCCAGCCGCCCCACAGTGACGGTCATCTCGTTGCACGCCTGCCAGTCGTGGACCACGTGGTGGTACATCAGCACCGGCAGACGAAGCTCGTAGGTTACCGGCGCGCCCTCTGGCGAGGAGGGGGAAACTGTGGGAACTTCCGGGGCCGCCCGGGCCTGAACCGCCTGGGGCTCCGGGGCGGCGGCTGCCGGGACAGCCGGGGAGAAGGGGGCGGCGATGGACAGCGACAGGGACAGCGCCAGCGCCAGGGGAAGGGAGTGCATGGCAGTCAGGTCCTTTCTCTAAAAAGTCGGAGAGGAAAAAAGAAAAACCCTCCGCCCCAAGCCTGGGACGAAAGGCAACTCCTTCCGCGGTACCACCCAAATTCGCGCCCTGAGGCGCGCTCTCGAGGCCCCGGTAACGGAGGGCGGACCGGCCGTGTCTCCACGGCGGCTCCCGGGCGAACCAAACGGCGCGTCGCAGACGGGCTTGCAGCCGGCGGCCCATCCTCTCTTGGCGAGGCGTGATCGTTATTTTCCCGTTCATTGCGGATCAAGTATAATCTTTTTCTTTTATAGCACAATTCCGCAAGAAAAGCAAGAGGAAAAAAGAGAGGCCCGGCCTCTCTTTCGGATTCCTGAAGCTTACAGCTTCTCCTTGATCTTGGCAGCCTTGCCCACGCGGCCCCGCAGATAGTACAGCTTGGCCCGGCGGACCTTGCCGTTGCGGATAACCTGAATGGTGTCGATGGAGGGGGAGTGCACGGGGAACACCTTCTCCACGCCTACACCGTAGGAGATGCGGCGGACAGTGATGGTTTCCTCAATGCCGCCGTGCTTCTTGGCGATGACAGTGCCCTCGAAAACCTGGATGCGCTCCCGGGAGCCTTCCTTGACCTTCACGTGGACGCGAACGGTGTCGCCGATCTGCACCTTGGGCGTTTCCTTGCCAAGCGCTTCTTTGTTCAGTTCCTTGATGAGATCCATGGGATACTTCCTCCTGTTTTATAGGCGTTCTTACCCGCGTTTTCCCCGCACGGCAGAGGACCGCCCTTTTGTAAGCCTGAATAGGATATCATAGTCCCATTCAAATTGCAAGTTCTTTTTCCAAGTATTTGACAAAAATCTGCCAGGCTGCCGGAGCGGTATCCAAATAGACGCCAGGGCAGGAGCCCCGCCGCTTCGGCCCGGATCAGCGCCGGACGGCCAGGGCGCGGCGAGGGCTGGGTTTTTCTCGTTATCCAAATCTAAAGAGTAAAGACGCTCAGCCCAAATCCCGGTGGTCCAGGGCCGCGAGACCAAAGCGCACCGCCTGGACAATGGCCTCCCGCTCTCCCTCGTCTCCGGCGGCGTCCCATTTGGCCCGGAGCTCCCGGAGGAACAGGCCCCGGAGAGAGTCCTCCCCGGCCCGGGCCCAGATATCCGCCGCCACCCGGGTGTGGTCCCGGACCTCCAGGGCGTAAAACCGCCCGGCCAGGGCCGTCTCCAGGGCCTTGGCGTCTCCGCCGCCCTCCCCGGCCTCGCCGGTGAGGAGAACGCGGTAGAGGTCTCCGGCCGTGTCTCCCGGAAGAGCGGCCTCCACGGCGGCCCGAGGCGAGACCTTTCCCGTCACGTCCACCTCCAGAATTTCATAGCGCCGCCCGGCGAAGGGCACGAAGGTCAAGGAGAGGCTTCCCCCGCCGTCGATCACACCCTCGTAAAAGCCCTTCTCCCCCAGCTCGTCAAAGCCCCGGCCCTCCAGACAGCCGGGCCAGGCGCAAAGAGTTTTTCCGCAGACCCTGGGCTCCCCCCGCTTGTGGATATGCCCCAGGGCCAGATAGCTCAGGCCGCTGGCGGCGATCTCCTCCCGCCCCAGGGGATTGTAGCGGCCCCCCGCCGGGTCCGTCTCACCGTGGAGAAGGCCCAGGTGGACCCGCCCGTCCTCCGGTGCGGAGAAGCCCGCCAGAAGGCTGGTCCCCTGCTCCGGGGCGGTGAAGGCCGCCCCATGAACGGTGACGCCCAGCTCCGGCAGGTCCACGGAGGTCATGGCGCTTTCCCGGAAAATGTGCACGTTCTCCGGCCAGTCTACCGTGACCCAGGGACTGCCGGGGCCGTACCAGTCGTGGTTTCCAGGCGCGGCGAAAACCTGGGCTTTCATCCGCCCCAGGGCCTCCGCCAGAGACTCCCCGGTCTCCCGGTAGGGGGCGGCGCTGTCAAAGAGGTCCCCGGCCAGCAGCACCAGCCGCGCGCCGTGCGCATTCACATAGTCCGCCAGCCGGAAGGGGAGCTCCCTGCTCTCCCGCCGCCGTTCCGCCGCCCGCCCGGGGGGCAGGGCGGCAAAGGCGCTGTCCAGATGGAAGTCCGCCGCGTGGATAAATTTCAGCATCATCCCGCCTCCCAATGCCTCATGCTTCCGTCTGCCAGGCCTTGCACACATCCACCCACTCCACAAAGTTGGAGGAATACCGCTCCAGCTCGTCGCAGGTCAGCTCAATGGCGCTGTTGTCGCTGCCCGCGGCTGGAAAGACGGTCTCAAACCGTTTCAGGGATACGTCCAGGTAAACCTTCACCTCCTCCGGCAGGGCGAAGGAGCACACGCCCCCCACGTCATGGCCGATCAGGCTGTGGGCCTCCTCATGGGTGAGCATTTTGGCCTTGGTGTGGAACTGGGCCTTGTATTTGCTGTTGTCGATTTTCGCGTCCCCGGCCACCACGATGATGACCGGCTTGTCCTCCACTTTAAAGCTGAGGCTCTTGGCAATCCGGGCGCCCTCCACGCCGACGGCCACCGCCGCCAGCTCCACGGTGGCGGAGGAGACCGCGAACTCCCGGATGCGGTCCGCAATGCCCAACGGCTGAAAATACGCTCTCACTTTTTCAATAGACATACGCTCATTCCTCTCTGTCGGTTTCTCTCTTCTGGGGGGCGCGGAATACGGCGGAGACGCCCAGAACCAGAAGGCTGAACAAAGGCTCCGCCCCCACGTAACCGCCATGGCCGTCCATGGCCCGGGCAAAGACGGTCAGTCCCTCCCAAAAACTGAAAAAAGCGGCGGCGCGGAGGCTCCAGATTCCGATTTGCCGGACCCGGCGCCGGGGAAGCCGCAGGGCCGTCCCGGCGGCCCGCGGCAGCCCCTTCACCGGATGTCGACGCGCTCCACCGCTACGCACAGCCCCGTGGCGCGGTCCAGGGTAAAGACGGCCCCCTCCATTTTGCAGGGCCCTTCCGGATGCTTGTACCGTCCCGGCAGGCCGCCTAAAAAGTTTTCCACCGACTGCCAGGGCTCGATGCCCAGGACGGATTCCACAGGCCCGGTCATTCCAAGATCTGTGATATAGCCCATTCCCTTGGGGTAGATCCGCTCGTCGGCGGTGGGAACGTGGGTGTGGGTGCCCCAGAGGGCGGAGACCCGCCCGTCCAGATAGTAGCCTAAGGCCAGCTTTTCGCTGGTGGCCTCGGCATGGAAGTCCACCAGGGTGAAGTCCGCCTCCCCCCGCTCCAGCAGCCGGTCCGCCAGGGGGAAGGGGTTGTCCGCTCCCCAGGCCAGGTCGCAGCGCCCGATGAGGTTCATTACCCGGATGCGGACGCCTCCCAGGTCGAAGATTTCACAGCCGTGGCCCGGAGCCCGGCCGGAGTAGTTGGCGGGGCGGAGGAGCCAGGCCGCGTCCTCCAGCAGATTCCCAATCTGGACCTTGCCAAAGGCGTGGTTCCCCAGGGTCACCGCGTCGGCCCCGGCGTCCCGGATACGCTCCGCCTGTTCCCGGGTGAGACCCACGCCGGAGGCGTTTTCCCCATTGACCACAGTAAAGGAGATATCCTTGAGCTTTTGCAGGGGCCGCAGGACCTTTTCCAGGTGGCGAAGCCCGGGCTCTCCCACCACGTCGCCCACGGCAAGAATGTGATACAGCATAAACGCCCTCCAATCTAAGGACATAGTATAGCAAAGTTTCCCGCTTTTGCAAAGAAAAAATCCAACGGTCCGCCGAAATTTTCCGGCGGACCGTTGGGGTGTTTACCGCTGATTCTGTTCCGCCAGCAGCTTGGTCAGTTCCTCCATGAAGCTGTCGATGTCCTTAAACTGCCGGTAGACGGAGGCAAAACGGACGTAGGCCACCTGGTCGATGGTCCGCAGGTTTTCCATGACCCGCTCGCCGATGACCTCCGTGCTGATTTCCCGTTCCATGGAGTTTTGGAGCTCCTGCTCAATCTCCGCGGCCACCTTCTCCAGCCGCGCAAGGGGAACAGGACGCTTTTCACAGGCGCGGATCATGCCGCCCAGGACCTTTCCCCGGTCGAAGCTCTGGCGGCTGCCATCCTTTTTCACCACCACCACCGGAAGACTTTCCACGGTCTCATAGGTGGTGAAGCGCCGGGTACAGGAAAGGCACTCTCTCCGGCGGCGTATGCTGTTGTTTTCATCAGCCGGACGGGAGTCGATGACCTTGCTCTCATTAAAGCCGCAGTAGGGACATTTCATAAAGGACCTCCTGATCCTCCGCCGGTTTCCCGACGGCCCGATTCCGTACAATACGGGCACCTTTGGTACTTCCCAAGGCGTTACGGGGATGTCCCGGGAACGTTGGGCTGTATTATATCACGAGAATCACAAAATTGATAGAAATTTGTCAAATCTTTTTAAAAAAATTTTCCCTGTTTCTGGAAGCTCAGAAAACGGGCCGGTCCTGCCTGTCGAAGGCGTAGACCACATAGGACCTGTCTCCGATCTTCCGGACCTGGGCGAAGCAGAAAAGGGTGGTCAGGGGGAAGGGAGTTCCCCGGTCATAAGGAAGAGCCAGATAGCGGGTTTCTCCCGCCTGCCGGGTTTGGGCCCCTTGGACCCCCTTCAGCCTTTGCCGGAGCCAGGGAGCCCGGAACAGCCGGTCCGGAGCGGGGGCGGGCTCCCAGGTCTCCGGCTCTTTCGCCCCAGCCGGGCGGACCTCTCCCCGGAGGAGACGGCCCAGAGGAACGGTGAGCCGGCCGGAGAAGCGGCGGCGGATGGTCCCCTGGGCGCCCTCCGGCTCCAGCACTCCCAGGCGCAGCTCCCCCCGGTCCCCCACGGCCCAGGCGCACCAGAGCCCCTCCGGGAGGGGGCAGCGGGCGGAGAACCAGGTGTACAGCCCCTCCCGCTCCGCCGTCAGCTCCCCGGCGGGGCGGCCCTCCAGCATCAAGGGGAATTTGTCCATATTCCTCATCCCTCCCGCCGTGAAAATGAAAACCCGTCTGCGCCAGCTTATGCGCAGACGGGATCGGTTATGCGGATCACGCGACGGTATAGCTCCCCCGGGCCAGAACCTTGGTTGCGGCGGCGGTGGCCCGGACGCCGCGGCCCTCAATGGTCATCATGTACAGGTGGTTTTGAACCAGGGCTCCGCCGTTTGCAAGGGTGGCGGCGGTGGTCTCGTCAATGAGGCCCGGGTCCGAGGGGGAGACGCAGACGGCGCTGCCCACCCGCAGCATCACCTCGCAGCCGATGCCCCCGGTGAGAGTCTGCCCTTCGTTCAAGGTCACCACCACAAAGGAGGCGGCGGTGGAGGAGGTCCCGCCGGGGAGGGCTTGTCCTGTCCGCTCGGCAATCTTCTGGTCCACCCGCCGCATGATATTATTGAAGAAGGTGTCGTTTAAGTAGCTCAGGGTCACCAGCGGGTCGCCGCTGGACCCGGCCTCCGCCGCCAGGGCAGTGGTCATCAGCCCGGCACTGAGGGCCAACAGGACGAACGCCCGCAGCAGCCATCTGTCTTTTTTCATATGTACCTCCTCTGTATGCCTCCCGGCGGGGGGATAGACCTCCGCCGGGAGGGAACCTCAAACCAACTGGTCGTGGGGCAGTCCAAAGCTGACCGCGATCGCCGTGTCCACCTTGTTCATCACAGCTTCTTCCACATGGCCCATGCGCTCCCGAAGCCGCTTTTTGTCCAGGGTCCGCACCTGCTCCAGCAGGACGACGGAATCCCGGCTCAGGCCGCAGCTCTGATCCACGGGAAGATCGATATGTGTGGGCAGCCGGGTTTTCCCGGTCTGGGAAGTGATGGCCGCCGCGATCACGGTGGGACTATAGCGGTTGCCCGTGTCGTTCTGAATAATCAGAACCGGCCGGACGCCGCCCTGCTCGCTGCCCACCACCGGGGAGAGATCGGCATAGTAAATATCGCCACGCTTGACACTCGTATCCACAAAGTTCACACTCCGCCGAAAGAAGTACCCGCCATCGGGGAGGAAGCTCTTTCCTCCTCGGTGAGGCCACTCTCATTCTCCCACGCAGTTTCGGAATTTATACGCCTCCTTTGGGAATCTTAGACGCAAGCCGCGGGAGGGATAAATTCCGGCGTCCTCGCCCCACGCCATTCTATGCGGGGGAGGGGGCCGGGGTGTCAAGCGCCGGTTTCCGCTATTGTATCATAAAAAGAGAAGCTCGTAAAGTCCGCCGTCAAAAGGATTTCCCCATCCACGGCGATTTCCCCCCGGACCGGGGCTCCGTCCGTCTGCCTCAGCCAGACGGTGGAGAGAATTTTTCCGTCCTTCACCCCCGTCTGGTCCACCGTGAGACGGAGACAGGGCACACCGTTCCACTCCTCCTCGTTCTCCTCCAGCAGCCAGCCGTCCCGAAGGGCGCTCATCAGCCGGGGCAGGCAGGCGGCGGGGCTGATCTCCTCGTCGCTGAGCGTTCCGGCGTTGAGGCTGGCGTCCTCGTACTCCAGCCGCCAGTCCGTGTCGCTTAAAACGGCCCTCACCCCGGCGATGGTCTCCGGGGAGAGAACCTCCACAACGCTCTCTCCGCCGGGAACATAGTCGCAGCGGAGCTCCGCCTCCCAAGCCAGCCCCTCCTGGTCACAGGAGACGCGGGCCTCCATGACGCAGCCCGCGCAGTCATGGTAGCGGTCCCGCAGGTCCGCTGTCTGGGACTCCCCGTCTCCGCCCGCTCCGCCGCCGCAGGCCGCCAGCAGCAAAAGCAGGGTCATCATTGGTACGCACTTCCATAGGCGCACCGGAAAACCTCCTTGCTATTCAATTTCCTTGAAGCTCTAAAAATACCCTGGGGAGGGAGGCGATCACATCCTCTGGCGTCAGGCCGTATTCCGTCCGCGCCTCCGCCGCCAAATCCCCGGCCCGGCCGTGGACCCAGACGCCTCCCGCCGCCGCCATTACCGGGCTGGCCCCCTGGGCCAGCAGCGAGGCGATGAGACCCGTCAGCACGTCGCCGCTGCCTCCCTTGGCCAGGCCCGAATTGCCGGTGGTGTTCACCAGCACGTTCCCCTCCGGTCCGGCGGTGACGGTGCGGTGACCCTTCAAAACCAGGACGCAGCCGTGCTCTCGGGCGAAGGCCCGGGCCGTGCCCACCCGGTCTCCCTGGGAGAGGTCCCCGCCGGCGCGGGCAAATTCCCCGTCATGGGGGGTCAGAATGGTGACCCGGCCCCGGCGGCTGTCCAGAATATCTATATGTCCCTCCAGCGCGTTTATGCCGTCGGCGTCCAGCACCACCGGCTTTTCCGTCTGCTGGAGGAGGTCCCAGACCAACTGCCGGGTGGACGCCCGCCGCCCCAGCCCCGGCCCCAGGGCCAGGACGCCGCGGTCCTCCAGCCGCTCCAGAAGCTCCGGCAGGGCCCGGCGGCTCAGGCTGCCCCGGCGGTCCGCCAGGGGGAAGGGCATGGCGGAGGCGCACTTGGCGGCCTCCACCGGCCAGATGCTGTCGGGCACCCCCAGGTACACCAGCCCGCAGCCGGACCGGACCGCCGCCGAGGCGGCGAGATAGGGCGCGCCGGTATAGCCCACGGAGCCGCCCACCACCAGGACCTTGCCAAAATCCCCCTTGTGGCCGTCCTTCTTCCGGGGCGGCAGGGCCTCCCGGGCAAAGTCCGCCTCCACCGTCTGGACGGGGCAGGGGACTTCTCGAATCAGCGCGGCGGGAATACCGATGTCGTGGACCGTCACCCTTCCAGAGAGGACGGCCCCGTCTCCGGTGAACTGGCCGATTTTGGGCAGGGAGAAGGTGACGGTGCGGTCCGCCTTTACCGACCGGCCCAGGACCCGTCCGGTGTCCGCCTCCACGCCGCTGGCGATGTCGGCGGCGATGACCGCGCCCTTGCATTGGTTGATAAGGTCCACGGCGGCGGCAAAGCTGGAATCCGGAGCGATCTTGCGGGAGAGGCCCACGCCGAACACCGCGTCGATGACCACCTGACAGCTCCGGGCCCAGGTGGCCTGGGCCGTGTCTCCGGGGACGAAGTCCTCCAGCTCCACGCCGCACTCGCTGAGGCGGCCCGTCTCCTCCATGGCGTCGGGGGTGAGGCGGTTGTAGTCCCCCACCAGAAAGACCCGGACCTTGAGCCCCATCAAAAAGAGGAGCCTCGCCGCGCCGATGCCGTCTCCGCCGTTGTTCCCCGCGCCGCAGAAAATTGCCGCCCGGCATTTGGCGGGCTTTTCCGGCAGCAGGTCCAGGGCCGCCTGGGCCACCTCTGCCGCCGCCCGCTCCATCAGGTCTATGGAGGGGATGTTTCGTTTTTCGATGGCCTTCCGGTCTAATTCCCGCATCTGCGCCGCCGTCGCCAGCTTCATGAGCTCGTACCTCCCGCGTGCCAAAATTTGATGGTTTGATTATAGCGGATTCCCGGCGCAAACGCAATCGCGAACCTTGCCGCAGGGCAAAAATCCTGTTGAAACACGTCGCGCCGCTGGCCGCGGCGGCTTGATCAGTTTCTTTTGTTGACATTGTAGACTTACTGTGCTACAATATGTCTACAACGTAGACAAGGAGGCGAAGGATATGGAGCGCGTTAAGCTGACCTCCGGCGAGTGGAACGTCCTGAACTGCCTGTGGGAGCGGCATCCCCGGACGGTTATGCAGATTGCCGGCGAGCTGGAGAAAACGGTGGGCTGGCGCCGGAGCACGACCATTACCACCCTGCACCGCATGGAGGCCAAGGGCCTGTTGCGCTGTGAGCGGGCGGGCCGGGGAAAGGCGTATGTCCCTCTTGTGGACCGGGAGCAGGCGGAGGTGGCCGAGACCCGGAGCTTTTTGGACCGGGTGTACCGGGGCAGCGTGGGGATGATGATGAGCGCCATGGCCCAGCGGCAGGAGCTGTCCGGCGATGAGATCGCGGAGCTCCGGGCCATTTTGGATCAGGCGGAGAAGGGAGGCCCTCAATGAGCGCGTTTTTGCTGAACTGGGTGCTGACGGCCTCGGCGCTGACGGCGGCAGTGCTTCTTCTCCGGGCGGCGTTCGGGCGGCGAATCGGCGCCCGGCTGCGGTATGCCCTTTGGGCGGTGGTTCTGGCCCGGCTTTTGTTGCCCGGACAGTTCTTCACCGCCCCTGTGGAAGCGCCCCGGGTGCTCCCGGAGCTTTCCGTGCTTCAAACGCTTCCCAGGGGGCCCCAAACCCCGGCGGAAAAAATCGACCCCGCCCAGGAAGATGAGGCCGGACAACCTGTTCAGGCCCTCCCCGCCCCCGCGGGGGAGGAGACTGCCGCTCCGGCGGCCCGGCGGCCGCTGAATCCCCGGGCCCTGCTGGGCGGAATTTGGCTGGCGGGGTCGGCGGCGATGGCGGCGGCGTTCCTGCTCTCCAACCTGAGCTTTGCCCGGCGGCTGCGGCGGCTCCGGGTTCCGCTGGCGGCGGAGTGCCCCCTGCCGGTCTATACCCTGGCGGACCTGCCCTCCCCCTGCCTGTTCGGCGTGCTCCGCCCGGCGGTGTACGTCACCCCGGAAACGGCGGCGGACCCGGGAATGCTCCGCCATGTGCTGGCCCATGAGGCCACGCATTTCCGCCAGGGGGACCACATCTGGTCGCCGCTGCGGTGCGCGGCCCTGGCGGTTCACTGGTGGAACCCCCTGGTGTGGCTGGCGGCGGTCCTCAGCCGCCGGGACGCGGAGCTGGCCTGTGATGAGGGGACGCTGAAGCGCTTGGGCGACGGGGAACGCCGGGCCTACGGCTCCACCCTGCTGGCCCTGGTCACCGCCAAGCCCCGGCCCGGGGACCTTCTGCGCTGCGCCACCACCATGACGGGGGACAAGCGGAGCCTCCGGGAGCGGGTGCGGCGCATTGCCCGGGCCCCGAAGCGCTGGCTGTGGGCGGCGGTGCTGTCCGCGGCCTTAGCCCTTCTGGTCTGCGCCTGTTCCTTCGCCAAATCCGAGACCCTGGAGACGCCGGAGGACGGGCCCCTGACGGCGGAGGAGCTGGAGCGGTTCAATACCGAAGTATTCAACGGCGACGGCTTCAACATGATGAACCAGTTCCTCTTCCTGGCCGTGGAGGCCCCAAAGGATTATCAACAAATCGACCTTTTCCAGCTCTTCTACAACGGCACGGGAGCGCCCATGGAGGTGACGGAGGAGGAACGCCAAGCCGTGGCGGACGCGGCTTATGGCGGCGAGGACCCCATGGTGGACCTTGTGAAATGTCCTGCCTCTGAGATGGACGCGGTCTTGCGGAAGTACCTGGGTCTCACCCTTGACGAGACGGACCAATGGGGCCTGGACCGGTTCACCTATTTGGAGGAATACGACGCCTACTATGACTTCCACGGCGACACGAACTATCCCGGCGAAGTCACCTTCATCTCTGGAAAATGGAAGGACGGCAAGATTCTCCTGTACTACGAGGGCAGCGGCTTTCCCGGGCTCAGCAGCGGGAACGGCGAGATGAACATGGTCTCCTCCGGCCCTGCCTGTGTGACGCTGGAGCCGCAAAGGGACGGCGGCTACCGCTTCTTAAGCAACTGGGTCCGGAACGACGACCCGCCCGTCATTCCCACGGCCTACCCGGCCTGGGAGCCGGAGCGGGTCATCCCCCTGGACGGCGTGGAGCCCTACCGGGCCCCGGAGCTCCAGGTGGAGCGGCGCGGCGGCGCGGCGGAAACGCTGTACACCACACGCTTTGAACCCTATGAGGACAGGGACGACGGCTTTTATATAGAGGTCTGCCGCTCCGGAGACGGCGAGCTCTATGCCGCCGTGGCGGTTTCCGCCACAGAGCGGGACTGCTTTTTAACCGTGCCCGGGAAGGACTCCGCCGGGTGGACGGCGGAGGACAGCGTGGAGCCCTTTACAAACCTGTTCGGCCAATCCGGTCTGCGGATTTCCTACTACGGCCAGCTGGCCGAACACTCCTTCGGCCAGATCAACGACTATTACACCTTCTCCGACGGCGGTACGCCCTCCCTGCTCCTCCGTGCCCTGGGAAACGTGACCGAGGCGGATCTGGACGGGGACGGCGCGCTAGAGGTGGCCGCCTCCGACGGGTGGAATGTCTCCCGGCTCTTCTTCCTGCGGGACGGGACCCTTTTCGAGGCGGACCTGGACGCCCTCATTCATGACGCATGGCCCGAGGCGGGATATCTGGAATCCGGCTTCTGGGACCCGGACGGGCGGTACCTCTCCATGTCTGTGGAGGTCCCCCTCCCCGGCTATGACATCACGGTCACGGGCTACCGGAGGCTGTTTTTCGACGGGGAAAGCCTTCGGATTTATAAGAACGAGAGCGGCTACACGGATCATATCGCCAACGAGCTGGAGGCCCTCCCGGCGGATGTGCTGGCGGCGGCCCGGGGCTTTGTCCAGGGGCGGTTTGAGACCCTGGCGGCGGAGGGCTACGGCGTAGACGGCTCCGGGAATTACAACGAGGAAAGCTTCGGCCCCGGAAACGTCGTCTGGGACGACTGGCGGATCACCGGCCTCAGCGGGCCCTACTATGAGGCGGCGGGGAATCTCCGGGTGGAAATTTGGAGCGTCAGCTACGAGACGCACACCGCCACGCCGGACCGGATAATGCTGGCGGGTGGGTCCTATATAGGGGAGGACGGCTGGTGCATGATTGGCTACGCCGGGTGCGACTACCTGTATTTCCGGCTGGGCGAGGACGGGAACCGGACCTACCTGTTTTCAAAGATGGAGAACGACTGTTTCCCCGGCACGGAGCTGTTCTTGTCAGATATGGTCAACGCCCTGATGGACCAGGGACTTTTGGAGCTGACGGACCTGGACGGTGAGACCCTGGCGAAGATCATGTATCCCCAGTCGGCGGAGTTCCTCAACAGCGTGGCGGAGCGGGACGAGGCGGAACGGGATGAAATCCTGATGTTTCTGGCGGGGTATCTGTCCGGCGGAAGCGGGGAGGGGAAAACATACTATGAGGATTTCCTCCACGAGCTGGACGGCGGCTACCGGGCCGGGGACCTCACCGCCGGAGGCCGGGCCGCGTGGGAGAAGCTGCGAGACTTTGCGCAAGGGTTGGGCGCGTAGAGCGGACGGATGACCGAGGCGGCGGTCCATCCGGCAGAGGTTTCCCGCCGCGCGTCATCTGGCAGAAGCAAGCATCCCCGGACGATTTCGTCCGGGGATGCTTGCTGTTTCGCTTTCGTTTTCAGGCTCAGGAGTTTGCCAGGAATTCGCCCTTCATATAGCCGGTGGTGGTCACGCCGCCCACGGCGGTGAAGGTGATTTCATACCAGCCGTCTCCCGCGCTGGCCACCACCTGAACGGAGCCGCCGTTGGGCACGGTGGCCAGAATATCATAGGTCGTGCCGGGGCCGGAGCGGACCCGGACGCCGTTGCCGCCGTTGACAACCACGGCTTTGCCCGCTTTTAGGGACCCGCCGGAGGAGGGCGCGCTTGTGGGCGCGCTGAGCGCGGGCCCGCCTCCGCCGCTGGAGCCGCCGGTGACCCGGACAATGCAGATGGCCCGCTTGGCCCCGTCGGTAACCACGATGTTGGTGATTCCGGCGGCCACGGGAGTTACGGTTCCGTCGCTGGCCACGCTGGCGACAGACGGATTCTCACTGATCCAGGTATAGGTGCCGGTGCCGCCGGAAACCTTCAGCTTGTGGGCCCCCTCGGAGACACTGCGGGTGAAATCCGTGCTGTTCAAGGTTAGCCCCTTGGGCAGGGCGGCGGCGGCGGCGTAGCTCATGCCGCCGCTGGAGGTATCGGACCCGCCGGAGGCTGTGCCGGAGCTTCCGGCATTACCCTCGGGCATGGTTCCGGGGGCGTCGGTTCCGGGGGCGTCTCCCTCCGGCGTATCCGTGCCGGCGGGTTCCTGGGTATCGTCGGGTTCGTTCGTCTCGTCGGGGTCCGCGGCGGGGGTCTTGTTCGGCGTTACAGGGGGTTCTGCCGGCGTGGTGACGCCCGGCTTGCTGTCGTCCGGCGGGGGTGTTTTTCCGTCTTTGTTGAACAGCTTGTCCCCATAGAGCAGGTAGATCAGAAGCATGGCCATCAGCACGATCAGCACAATCAAAATTGGCGTCACGATGCTGTAGGCACTCCGTCCGCCGTGGCCGCCGGGGCTTCGGACGCCCTCCCGGAGAATGGGGCGGCGGGCAGGCTCCTGCTGTTCATCCTCCCAATACTCCTCCTCCTCGCAGAAGGGGCAGTTTTTATATGTATCGGAAAATCTCTCCCCGCAGATGGGGCAGCGTTTCATTGCCATGTCGGTCCTCCCGCGTATCGTTTCGTTACACTCGCATTTTATATCATATCCATTTTCAAGGCCGCCGTCAAGTGCGAGTTCGTCAAAATTTGTGAACTTTTCAGGTTCTCCTTGCTTTTTCGCCCCGAATCCATATAATGGAACTTGTAGAACCGAATCGAACCCACGGGAGGTAATGGGCATGAGCGCCATCATCATCGGCATCGCCGGAGGAAGCGGCTCCGGAAAAACCACCCTGGCCCAGCATCTAAAGGACCACTTCGGCGGCAGCGTTACCGTGATTGGACACGACAGCTACTACAGGCGGCAGGAGGGCAAGACCTATGAGGAGCGGGCCCTCCAGAACTACGACCACCCCGGCGCCTTTGAAACGGACCTGCTGATCCGGCATCTTCAAGAGCTGCGGGAGGGGAGGTCCGTCCAGTGCCCGGTGTATTCCTATGTGGATCACAACCGGACGGACCAGACGGTGGAAATCTTTCCCACCAAGGTTTTGATTGTGGAGGGCTTTTTGATTCTCCACGAGCCCCGCCTCCGGGAGCTGTTCGACATTAAAATCTTTGTGGAGACCGACGCGGACGAGCGCATCCTCCGCCGGGCTCTCCGGGACGTGGAGGAGCGGGGGAGGACCCTGCGGTCCGTGGTGACCCAGTACCTGACCACGGTGAAGCCTATGCACGAGCAGTATGTGGAGCCCTCCCGGAAGCACGCGGACATCATCGTCCTGGAGGGGGGCCACAACCTGGTGGCCCTGGAGATGATCATGCAGCGGATTCAAAACCATATTGACCGGGAATGACAAAAGGAGCGGCTTTTCAGCCGCTCCCTTTTTTATATGCGCGTTACCGCGCTTTTTTCAGCCTTTCGGATATCCTTGGAATGGCTCTTGACCACCGCCTCCAGAACATCGAGGCGGTCCCCCGCCTGTTCCAGCGCCTCCATGGGAGCCTGTTTCTCCTGCGTCAGCTTGATCTGGCCGGCGAGGAGGTTGAACTTAGGAGTAAAGTAAGCCTCCATCAAAGCCAGCATATCTCCCTTGGTCTGCTGGAGCTCCTCTTTTGTAACCATGTCTTTCTGAAGCGCCGCCATCTCTCCCCGGAGAGCCGCCACGTCTCCCCGCGTTGCATCCATCCGCTGATTCATGCCCGTCAGCATTTCCAGAACTTTTCCATACCGCTCATCCCCATCATCTCATTTTTATTATATCACACACTCCTTCCCCGTCAAGGAAAACTCACCCTTTCCTTCGGAAGCTCCCCCCGTCCTCCGGGTCCTCCGGCGTCCGTCCGCCGAAGGCGATGGCTCCGCTGCCATATTTTTGCCGGATGCCGTCCATGGCGGCCTCCAGCCGCTCCTGCCGCTTCCGGTCCGAAGCGCTCCCGGCGGCGAACAGGTCCTCCTGTTCATAGGTTTCCCCCTCCGGGGTCAGGTGGATGGCCGTCACCGTTAGGGCCCGGACGGGGTTGGGGGGCTTCCACAGCTCCTCCGCCAGCTTCAGGGCGGCGGAGGAAATATCCCGAATCAAATGGGTGGGAACGGCTAGCTGCCGCTGGCGGGAGCGGTCGTGGAAGGCCGGGTCCCGGACCGTCACATGGACGCCGCCGGCGTAAAGCCCCGCCCGGCGGAGCCGTCCGGCCACGCTGTCCGCCAGCAGGCCGATGCCCGCCGATACCTGGGCCCGGTTGGTGAGGTTCTTTGGAAACGTGACGCCGTTCCCAATGGACTTCACCACCTCCGGCTGATGGCGGGAGCGGACCGGCTCCCGATCTAAACCGTTAGCGTAATCGTGAAGCTGGCCCCCCAGCTTGCCCATCAGCTCCTCCAGCATCCCCCGGGGACAGGCCGCCAGCTCTCCAATGGTCCTCACGCCATACTGCCCCAGCAGCTTCCGGGCCGCGCCTCCCACGTAGAGCATATCCCCCGCCGGTAGGGGCCAGACAAGCTCCCGCCAGTTGTCACGGGAAATCACGGTGGTGGCGTCGGGCTTTTTGTAGTCGCTGCCCAGCTTGGCGAAGACCTTGTTGAAGGAGACCCCCACGGAGAGGGTCAGACCCAGCTCCTTTTTCACCCTCCGCCGGAGGGTATCCGCCAGGGCCGCCCCATCCATGCCGAAGAGGTGGAGGGTGTTCGTCACGTCCAGCCAGCTCTCGTCGATGCCGAAGGGCTCCACCAGGTCGGTGTACTCGTCGTAGATGGCGTTGACCTTCCGGGAGTACTCCCGGTAAAGCCGGTGGTGGGGCGGCAGGAGGATCAGCTCCGGGCACTTCTTCCTGGCCTGCCAGATGGTCTCCGCCGTCCGGACGCCGAAGCCCTTGGCGGGGTCGTTCTTCGCCAGGATGATGCCGTGACGGGAAGAGGGGTCCCCGCAGACGGCCACGGGGAGCTTTTTCAGTTCCGGGTGGTCCAGCAGCTCCACGGAGGCGTAGAAGCTGTTCAGGTCACAGTGGAGAATGACACGGTCCATGGGCGTCCTCCTCTCCGTTTGATGCCTTTATGATAGCACATCCGTTCCAATTTGAAAAGAGCAAAATTAGTGCTTGCATTTTCCGGCGGACTATCGTATACTAGGCCCAGGAAACAGAACTGAATACTTTGTCTTCAGGGCGGGGCGCAATTCCCCACTGGCGGTACAGTCCGCGACCGGAGGCCGTTTCCCCAAGCTCGGCCCCCGCTGACCCGGTGAAACTCCGGGACCAACAGTTACAGTCTGGATGGAAGAAGATGAGTGCGGCTTGACCGTGCGTATTTCACGCGCTTCTTTGCTGCTTGTTCACCTTGGAGAAGTCAAAGCGTCCAGGGTGTTTTCAAGTTTGTAAAGGAGTGTTTTCTTATGTCCGACTTCAACAACGCCAGCGTCATCCCCGCCGCCCGCCCCCGGGTCACTGTCCGAACCGTCACGTCTCTCGCCATGCTCACCGCCCTGACCTATGTGGCCATGCTGCTGAGCAAGCTGCTGCCCCAGGTTTCCGGCTTCCTCCAGATGGACGTGAAGGACACCGTGGTCTGCATCGGCGGCTTCCTCTTCGGGCCCCTCTCCGCCGCCATCATCTCCATTGTGGTGGCCCTGGTGGAGATGTTCACCGTCAGCGACACCGGCCCCATCGGCCTTGTTATGAACGTGCTGGCTACCTGCGCCTTCTGCTGCACCGCCTCCTTTGTCTATAAGAAAATGCGCACACGGAAGGGCGCGGTCCTGGGCCTGGCCCTGGGCACCGTGGTGCTGACGGTGGTCATGATCCTCTGGAACTACCTGATCACCCCCCTCTACATGGGCATCCCCCGGGAAACCGTCGCCTCCATGCTGCCCACCGTGTTCCTCCCCTTTAACCTGGTGAAGGGCGGGCTGAACATGGCCTTGATCCTGCTCCTCTACAAGCCCGTGGTCACCGCCCTGCGGAAGGCACGGCTGGCCCCCGAGCGGGAGAGCGTCCAGAGCGGCGACCGCTTCGACGCGGGCTTCCTGCTGTTCTCCCTGGCTCTGCTGGCGACCTTCGTCCTGCTGGTGCTGGTGCTGGCGGGCAAAATCTGAGGGTTTAGGACTTGTTTGAAAATTGTCAACACACCCAAACAGCGGGCCTTTTTCTGCCATACATCGTTAAATTTTCTTGCCATCCGTC
>CAQXTN010000039.1:0-18220 GCA_948916585.1 uncultured Oscillibacter sp.
CCACGGCTTCAACATCCACTTCAAGCAGATCGTGCCCCCCGCCGGGGTGGACGTGGCCATGATCGCCCCCAAGGGCCCGGGCCACACCGTCCGCTCTACCTATGTGGCGGGCAAGGGTGTGCCCTGCCTGGTGGCCGTGGAGCAGAACGCCACGGGAAAGGCGTTGGATTTGGCCCTGGCCTATGCGGCGGGCATCGGCGGCGCCCGGGGCGGCGTCATGGAGACCACCTTCCAGGATGAGACGGAGACCGACCTCTTCGGTGAGCAGGCCGTCCTCTGCGGCGGCGTGGTGGAGCTGATGAAAATGGGCTTCGAGACCCTCGTCGAGGCTGGCTACGCCCCGGAAAACGCCTACTTCGAGTGCATCCACGAAATGAAGCTCATCATCGACCTCATCAACAAAGGCGGCGTAGCCATGATGAACTACTCCATCTCCGACACGGCGGAATACGGCGAATACGTCTCCGGGCCCCGGATTCTCCCCTATGAGGAGACCAAGAAGAACATGAAGGCGGTGCTGACGGACATCCAGGACGGCGTGTTTGCCGGGAAGTGGATTGCCGAAAACAAAAACGGCCGGACCTTCTTCAACGCCAAACGCCGCCAGCTGGCCCAGCACCAGATGGAGACCGTGGGGGCGGAGCTCCGGCGGAATATGCTCTGGGGTGACGATACGGACCCGGATACGGCGTCCAACTAAGCAAAGGAAGGCCGTATACCGCGAAGATGGGCCAGGGGCAGCGCCCCTGGCCCGTTTGCCAGGTCCCCTGTGAAAACCCGGCGCGGCGGCTTTTTCAAAACGAAAGGACTGATTTCATGAATCGTATCCTTCCCCATCTCATCCTTTACAGCGGCCTGGGCCGGGACAGCATCCTGGTTCGTCTGGCGGAGATCATCCGGTCGTGCGGAGAGGGCGGGGCCAAGGAGCCCCTGCTCCAGCGGGCCAACGCGGAGGTTAAGCGCATCTTGGACCTCTCCACCGACTGCGGCTTTGACGAGAACCTCTGGCAGTGTTACCTCACCTGGGTCCTCATGACCAACGAAAATTCCTTTACCCGGACCTGCGAGCGGGTGGGCGCCACGGAGGGCGGCAGCGTGAACCGCTTCGCGGAAAATGACTTCGCCGTCTTTCACCAGCTGTTTCACTATGATTTTTCCGAGCTGGAGCGGTACCTGCTGACGGACTGCTTTTCCATCCTGACGGATTATCGGGCCATCCCCAAGCGGGAGCGGACCTATAACCGGGATGTCAGCGCCCAGGTTCTGACCCTCCGGAAGGCCCTGTCGGAGGCGAAAAACGGGCATGAGATGTTCCAATTGGTGACAGACTATTACAAGCGGTACGGCTATGGCGTCTTCGCCATGAATCGGGCCTTCCGCATCCGGCGGGAGGATGGGCTGGAGTTTCTGCCCATCAGCAACGTGGACGGTGTGCGGCTGGAGGACCTTTTGGGCTATGAGAGCCAGAAGGCGGAGCTGCGCCGGAATACGGAGGCGTTCCTGGCCGGGAAGCACGCCAACAACGTCCTGCTCTACGGCGACGCGGGGACGGGAAAATCCACCAGCGTCAAGGCGCTTATCAACGAGTACTACGACCAGGGGCTCCGGATGATTGAGATTTACAAGCGCCAGTTCGGGGAGCTGTCCCACATTTTATCGGAGATCAAGAACCGGAATTACCGCTTTGTCATCTTTATCGACGACCTCTCCTTTGAGGAGAACGAGGTGGAGTACAAGTTCCTCAAGGCCGTCATTGAGGGCGGCGTGGAGACCCGGCCGGAAAATGTGCTGATCTACGCCACGTCCAACCGCCGCCACCTCATCCGGGAGACCTGGAACGACCGGCAGGATATGGAGCACCACGGGGACATTCACCGCTCCGACACCATGGAGGAGAAGCTGTCCCTGGCGGCCCGGTTCGGCGTGACCATCAACTACAACGCCCCCAGCCCCAAGGAATTCCAGTCCATTGTCCGGGCTCTGGCGGAGCGGCAGGGAATCCGGATGGATGAGAAGGAGCTGATGACGAAGGCCAACGCCTGGGAAATCCGCCACGGCGGCTTCTCCGGCCGGACGGCCCAGCAGTTTGTCCACTACCTGGAGGGGCTGGCGGAATGAAGGTGCTGGTCAGCGCGTGCCTCTTGGGGGAGAACTGCAAGTACAGCGGCGGGAACAACCTGTGTCCCGGACTGCTGGACTGGCTGAAAAAGGAGGGCCATGAGGCCGTGCCCGTCTGCCCGGAACAACTGGGGGGCCTGCCCACGCCCCGGACTCCGGCGGAGATTGTGGGCGGCGCGGTCACCACCCGGGACGGGGAGGACGTGGACCGTGCCTTTCGCCGGGGAGCGGCTTTGGCGCTGGAAATTGCCCGGCGGGAGGGGGCGGAGCTGGCCGTCCTCCAGCCCCGGAGCCCCAGCTGCGGCGTGAAGCGGGTTTACGACGGGACCTTTTCCGGCCGGAAGGTTCCGGGCAGGGGGGTATTTGCCCAGCTGCTGGCCGAAAACGGCGTTCGGCTCCTGGAGCCGGAGGACCTGGAGGGCCGGTGATTGGGGATTGCGGCGGAGCGGACTTTGTGGTACAATAACCGAAATAACTTCCCGCCTTGACGGCGGAATACTGGGAAAGAGGGCGCGTTTCATGGTGGACTCCAAATGGCTCCAGACTTACCGGGAGGAAATTCGGACCTTCTCCGGGAAAATCCAGGAGTTTCAAGAGGGAAAGCTGGATAAGAAGGACTACAAGGGCTGCTCCGGCGGCATGGGAAGCTACGCCCAGCGGGACGCGGCGAAGCACATGCTCCGCCTGCGCCTGCCCGCCGGTCGGCTGACCATGGAGCGGCTGAAATTCCTGGCGGACATGGTGGAGAAGTACCAGGTCCGGCGATTGAAGCTCACCACCTGCGAGACGGTGCAGCTTCACGACCTGGCGGCGGAGCAGGTGCCCGCCATTATGGAGGAGGCAGTTTCCTGCGGCATCCTCTGCCGGGGCGGCGGCGGGGACAACCCCCGGAACGTCATGTGCAGCCCCCTCTCCGGCGTGCAGAGGGGGGAGGCATTTGACCCGTCCCCTTACGCGGCGGCGGTGACGGACTACCTTCTCTCCGTCTGCCGGGAGATTCACATGCCCCGGAAGCTGAAAATCGCGTTCTCCAACGGCGCGGACGACTCTGTCCACAGCGCCTTCCGGGACATGGGCTTCCGGGCCCAGGCGGACGGGACCTTCTCCCTCCGCGTCGCCGGGGGCCTGGGGGCCATGGGCCACCGCATGGGCGTGCTGGTGGACGAGGCCGTCCAGCCTGGGGAGGTCCTTTACTACGTCAAGGCCATGGTGGACACCTTCTGCCGGCACGGCAACTATGAGAACCGGGCCAAGGCCCGGACCCGCTTCATGCAGGACACCCTGGGCCCCGAGGGGCTTAAGGAGGCGTTTTTGAAAAACGTGGAGTCCGCCAAGGCGGAGGGAGGGCTGGAACTGCCCCGGCTGGAGGCCCTGGCCGATGTCTGCGGGGGAGAGGAGACGCTGGAACACCCCCGGGCCATCCGGCAGAAGCAGCCGGGAATGTATACGGTGAAGTACCACCCCGTGGGCGGCCTCCTGCCGGTGGAGAAGCCCGCCCGGCTGTACGCCGCCATCAAGGACCTGTGCAACGTGGAGTGCCGGGTGGGGCCGGACGAGACCTTGTATATCGTCAACCTCCCCGCCGCCGGGGCGGAAAAAGTCCTGGCCCTTACGGAGGACGGGGCGAAGACGGAGTTTGAGTACAGTGTGGCCTGTATCGGCGCCACAGTCTGCCAGCAGGGCGTCCGGGACAGCCAGGGGCTGCTCCGGGCCGCGGTAAGCGCGGTCCGGGAGGCGGGCATCCCCGACGGGGCCCTGCCCAGGATTCGGATCTCCGGCTGCCCCTCCAGCTGCGCCGCCCACCAGGCGGGGACCATCGGCTTCCAGGGCGGCGCGCGCCTGGAGGACAAGAAGCCCCAGCCCGCCTTCCGTTTGTTCCTGGGGGGCAGCGACGCCCTGGATGCGGCCCGCTTCGGTGCGGCGGGCGCGGTAATCCTGGAGAGGGATATCCCCGCCCTGCTGGTGGAGCTGGGAAGGGCCGCGGCGGCCGCGGGGCAGAGCTGGGCCCAGTGGTCCGAGACTCACCGGGAGGATTTGAACGCCATTGTGGCGAAGTACGCCTGATACGATTTTGACGGAAAGGAGGCGGGCCTGGGGTCCGTCTCCTTTGCCGCCTGATGGGAGAATGGAAAACCATGAAACGCCTTTGCCTGCTGCTTGCGCTGCTGCTGCCGCTGACCGCTTGCGGCGTGCCGGGAGAGCCGGCCGGAGATTCGCCGCCTTCTGAAAAGACGGTAGCCTTTACGGATGACCTGGGACAGACGTTTGCCCTGGAGCCGCCCCGGAGGGTGGCGGCTATGATCGGCAGCTTTGCCGACATCTGGTGCCTGGCGGGGGGGAGGGACAGCCTTATTGCCGCCGCCGGGGACGCCTGGACCTCCTTTGACCTGGGGCTGGGGGAGGACGTGGCGGACCTGGGGGCCGTGAAGGAGCCGAATTTGGAGGTGCTGCTGGCGGCGGAGCCGGATTTGATTCTGGCCAGCGTCAACACCGCCGCGAACCTGGAGTTGAAGGATACTTTTGCCCAGGCGGGGCTGAACGCCGCCTATTTTGAGGTGGACTGCTTCGACGATTACCTGCGGATGCTGGAAATCTGCACCCGCCTCACGGGACAACCGGAGCGGTACGAGACCTATGGGACCGCCGTCCGGGCCCAGGTGGACGCGGCGGTTGCCCGGCAGGACGGCGGCGCCCCGAAGGTCCTCTATGTCCGGGCCAGCGGAAGCAGCTGCAAGGCCAAGGGCAGCGAGGGCAGCGTTCTGGGGGAGATGCTGGCGGCGCTGGGCTGCGTCAACATCGCCGATAGCGGGGGGCTGCTGGAAAATCTGAGCCTGGAGGGTATCATCGCCGGGGACCCGGACTATATCTTCGCCGTGCTTCAAGGGGCGGACGCCGCGGCGGCCCGGAAGTCCCTGGACGCCGCCCTGCTGTCCAATCCCGCCTGGGGGACTCTCCGGGCGGTGCGGGAAGGGCGGTTCATCACCCTGGACCACAAGCTTTACAATCTGAAGCCCAACGCCCGCTGGGGGGAAGCCTATGAAGGACTTGCGGATATCCTCTACCCGAACTAAATATGCCCTCCCGGCCCTGGGGGCGCTGGCGGTTTTCTCCGCCCTGCTGAGCCTGTGCCTGGGGGCGGTCCCCCTGGGGCCGGGAGAGGTCTTCTCCGCCCTGGCGGGGAGGGAGAGCGGGGCGGCGGCTCAGATCGTCCTCTATGCCCGGCTTCCCCGGACCTGCGGCTGCCTCCTGGCGGGGGCGGCGCTGGCGGCGGCGGGAACCATCATCCAAGGGGTGCTGGCAAATCCCCTGGCGGCGCCCAACGTCATCGGCGTCAACGCCGGGGCGGGGCTTTGTACGGCCTTGTGCGCCGCTCTCTGGCCCGCCCGGACGGCGGCGCTTCCCTTCGCCGCCTTTTTGGGCGCCCTGGGGGGTGTGGGGCTGGTGCTGGCCATCGGGACCCGGACCGGCGCGTCCAGAATAACCCTGGTGCTGGCGGGAGTGGCGGTATCCGGCATGTTCAGCGCGGGCATCGACGCTGTGCTGACCTTTTTCCCCGACGCGCTGAACGGCTACACGGACTTCCGGGTGGGAGGCGTGGCGAATCTCTCCATGAGCCGGGTGGCTCCGGCGTTTTGGGTGATTTTGACGGCGCTTTTCCTGGCGTTGTCCCTGGCGGGGGAGATGGACGTGCTGCTTTTGGGAGAGGAGACCGCCCGGAGCCTGGGGCTTCCCGCCCGGCGGCTGCGGCTGGTGCTGCTGTCCCTGGCGGCGGCCCTGGCGGGGGCGGCGGTGAGCTTCGCGGGGCTTTTGGGCTTTGTGGGTCTCATTGCCCCCCACATGGTCCGGCGGCTGGTGGGGGAGGACAGCTCCGCCCGGCTGCTCTGGGGGGCGGCTCTGGGTGGGGCGGCGCTGCTGACGCTGTGCGACATCCTGGCCCGGACGCTGTTTGCCCCCTATGAGCTGCCGGTGGGGGTGGTGCTGTCCCTGCTGGGCGGGCCGTTTTTCCTGTGGCTTCTTCTGCGGCAGAGGCGGGGAAGGAGGCGCGGCCATGCTTGAGGCGCGAAATCTCACGGCGGGCTATTCGGGCCGGGCGGTGCTGGAGGGCGTGACCCTGGCGGTCCGGCCCGGGCGGGTGCTGGCGCTGCTGGGGCCCAACGGCTGCGGAAAGAGCACGCTGCTGCGGACCATGGCCGGCCTTCTGCCGCCCCTGGGCGGGGAGGTGCTGCTGGACGGAAGGCGGGACTACAGCCCCCGGCAGGCCGCCCAACGGGTCGCGTATCTTCCCCAGTCCCGGACGGCGCCCAGCGTCACGGCCCGGCGGATGGTGCTCCACGGGCGGTTTCCCTACATCTCCTATCCCCGGCGCTATGGCCGGGAGGACTATGAGGCGGTGGACCGGGCCCTGGCGGCGGCGGACGCCCTGGATTTGGCGGACCGGCCGGTGCCGGAGCTCTCCGGGGGACAGCGGCAAAAGGTTTATCTCGCCATGGCCCTGGCCCAGGAGACGGAGACCATTCTCATGGACGAGCCCACCGCCTATCTGGACATCCGGCACCAACTGGAGGTTCTGGCCCTGGTCCGCCGTCTGGCGGCGGAGGGGCGGGGAATAGCCTTGGTTCTCCATGATTTGTGTCTTGCTCTGACCATGGCGGATGATGTGGCCGTACTGGCGGGGGGGCGTTTGCTGGCCCTGGGTGGGCCGGAGGAGATTTATCACAGCGGAGTGCTGGCCCGGGTTATGGGCGTCCGCCTGGACCGGGCTTCCGGGCCGGAGGGCTGGCGCTATTTCTGCGGGCTGCCGGAGGAGGGCTGACATGGGGTATTTTCCGTTTTTTATGGAGCTGGAGGGCCGGGAGGGCCTCATCGCGGGCGGTGGGGCCGTAGCCCTTCGAAAGCTCCAGAAGCTATTGCCCTACGGACCCCGGCTTACCGTGGCCGCGCCGGAGCTGCTGCCGGAGATTGAGGCTCTGCCGGGACTGACGCGGCTCCGCCAGACCTTTGAGCCCGCTATGCTGGAGGGGAAACGCTTCGTGATTGCCGCCACGGATGACCGGGAGGTGAACCGGGGGATTGCGGCCCTCTGCCGGGAGCGTGGTATTCCGGTGAACGTGGTGGACGACAAGGAGCCGTGTACCTTCCTGTTTCCCGCCCTGGTGAAGCGGGGGGACTTGACCGTGGGCGTTTCCACCGCCGGGGCAAGCCCCAGCGCCGCCGCCTGGGTGAAACGCCGGGTTTTAACGGTGGTTCCGGAGGACTTCGGGGAGATGCTGGATTATCTGGCGTCCCTGCGTCCCTTGGTTCGGAAGCGTGTGCCGGAGGCGGAGCGGGCCGGGGTCTTTGCCCGGCTGTTTTCCACCTGCTTGGAGAGGGGCTTCCCCCTGGAGGAGGCTGGGCTGGCGGAAGTTTTGGTAGACAGGCCCAGAAGGGGGAAGGTCTATCTGGTGGGGGCGGGCTGCGAGGCGGCGGACCTGATAACCCTCCGGGGCCTCCGGCTGCTGGAGCGCTGCGGCGTGGTGGTCTACGACGATTTACTGGCCCCGGAGCTGCTGGACGTGGCCCCGGAGGGGGCGGAGAGAATCTATGTGGGCAAGCGGCGGGGGCGGCACTTCATGGCCCAGGAGGCCATCAACGCCTTGCTGATTTCCAAGGCCCGGGAGGGAAAGCAGGTGGTTCGCCTCAAGGGCGGGGACCCCTTCGTCTTTGGCCGGGGCGGAGAGGAGGCTTTGGCCCTCCAGGCCGCCGGAGTTGCGTGGGAGTATGTCCCCGGGGTTACCTCCGCCGTGGCTGTGCCGGGGGCGGCGGGGATTCCCGTCACCCACCGGGGGGTGAGCCGGAGCTTCCACGTGGTCACGGCCCACACGGCGGATTCGCCGGAGGGACTGCCCTCCCGCTGGGAGGAGCTGGCCCGGCTGGAGGGGACGTTGGTATTTCTCATGGGGCTGTCCCAGCTGGGGGAAATCGCCCGGCGGCTTATGGGGGCCGGGCTGCCGCGGTCGACGCCCGTTGCCGTGATCGGCGGAAAAAACGTCCCCCGGACGGTCCGGGGGACGTTGGGTGATATCGAGGAGCGGGCCCGGGAGGCCGGGGCGGAGGCCCCCGCCGTCATTGTGGTTGGGGGCACGGCGGGGATGGACCTGCGGTCTCAGACGCCGTAGCCGTAACAGGTTTTCTGGGAGAACAGAAGCAGGGCGGTTACCGCCAAGGTCAGCAGCTCCGCCGCCGTCACCGCCAGCCAGATGCCGTCCAGCCCCAGGAAGAGGGGCAGGACGAAGATGGCCGCCGTCTGAAAGAGCAGGGTCCGCAGGAAGGCGATGGCGGCGGAGAGGACGCCGTTCCCCAGGGCGGTGAAGAAGGCGGAGCCGAAGATGTTGAAGCCCATGGCCAGGAAGGACAGGGCGTACAGCCGGAAGCCCCGGGCGGTGAGGGCCAGCAGGTCCGCGTCATAGCTCACAAAGATCCGGGACAGGGGGAACGCCATGCCCACGGCGGCGGCGGTGAGCCCGGCGCAGCCCGCCAGCATCAAAAGGAGGCTCTTGCGCAGGAGGCTTCGCAGCTCCTCCTGGTTTCCCGCGCCGTAGTGGTAGCTGACAATGGGGCCCGCGCCGATGGAGTAGCCCATGAAGACGCCGATGAAGATGAAGTTCACGTACATGATGACCCCGAAGGCCGCCACGCCGTCCTCCCCGATAAGGCGCATGAGCTGGAAGTTATAGAGAATGCTGACCAGAGAGGTGGAGAGGTTGCTCATCATCTCGGAGGAGCCGTTGGAGCAGGTCTGGGCCAGGACCCGGCCCTCCAGCCTGGTTTTCGTCAGGCGGAGAGGGGTCTTGTTGGGCAGGAGGAAGTAGACCAGGGGCACCGCGCCCCCCACCAGGGAGCTGGCCACCGTGGCGATGGCCGCCCCGGCCACGCCCCAGGGCAGGACCCCCACCAGAAGCCAGTCCCCAACCATGTTGGTCAGGCCCGCCGCCACCGTGAGCCACAGCCCCAGCTTGGGCCGCTCCGCCGCCACGAGGAAGCTCTGGAACATATTTTGCAAAATAAAGGGCACCAGGGCCAGGGAGAGAATACGCCCGTAGCGGACGGAAAGGGGAAGCATTTCTCCTGCGGCCCCCAGAAGGAGGCAAAGGGGCTCCATGATGAGCTCCGCCAGAACCGTCAGCACCGCGCCGGCGAGGACGCCGGCGGCGACGATGAGGGAGAAGTAGCGGTTTGCCCGGGGCAGGTCCCCCTCTCCCATGGTGCGGGCCACCACGGCGCTGCCGCCGGTGCCCAGCATGAAGCCCACCGTGGCGAAAATCATCAGGGCGGGCATAATGAGGTTCACCGCCGCGAAGGCGGTCTTGCCCGCGTAGTTGGAGACGAACACGCCGTCCACCACGCCGTAGATGGAGGTGAAGATCAGCATGACGACGGTGGGGAAGGTGAAGCGCAGGAGCTTGGCATAGCTGAAATGATCGGATAAATGGATGTGCATAGGGAGTTCCTTTCTCTTTATATCAGGGGCCGCCGGGGTTTCCGGCGGTTTTATGGTTTGGGAAGGGAGGCCGCCGCCTTTCGGAAGAGGGAGAGCCATTTCTGGGACAGGCGGATCATATCCCGCAGCTCCTCCTCGGTCAGCCCCCCCGCGGCGGCCCGCTCGGCCGCCATGATGGGAAGGACTTTTTCACGGACCAGCTCCTGGCCCTGAGCCGTGAGGAAGAGGGAGACCTCCCGGCCCTCTCTGGGACGGAGAGAGAGAAAGCCGTCCCGCTCCAGCTTCCGAACGGAGGAGTGGACGGTCTGCTTGCTGATAGAGACTTGACGGCAGATGTCCTTCTGCGTGCAGCCGTCCCCTCGTTCCACCAGGCACCACAGTACCCAAAGGGCGCTGTCCGACAGGCCCAGGGCCTGGGCCAGGGTGTGGTAAAATTCATCAATTTGGTGGTCGGCCTGGAGGTATTCCTGAAACAGCGTGTAATGGTCCATGTGCGGGCTCCTTATTATGGTATGAAATCGGACTTGCTGAGGACAAATGGTAGTATAGTCTGATTTCATACCAAGGTCAACCGTGAATCTGCACAAGGATACTGGGGAACTCCCTGTAGGATATGTAGAAAGGGGCCCGGAATCCGGGCCCCTGGTTACTTTGTGGTGGAGATGCGGAGGGCGTGGCAGATGGAGGGAATGGACTCTCCCTGAAAGCTGGAGGTGGGGGAGAGCAGGGCCCCGGTGGGGGCGAAGACGATTTTCTTCCATTTCCCCTGGCGCATACCGGAGAGGAGGTAGCCGTTGAGCACCGAGGCGGAGCAGCCGCAGCCGGAGCCTCCGGCGTGCATGTCCTGTTTCTCCCGGTCGTAGAGGAGGAGGCCGCAGTCCTGGAAATGCTCCCCCATGTCGATGCCGTCCTTGGAAAAGAAGTCCCGGACGATGGCGTGGCCCAGCTCCCCCAGGTCCCCGGTGACCACCAGGTCGTAGTCCTGGGGCTTGGTTTTTGTGTCCTGGAAAAAGGCGGAAAGGGTGTCGTAGGCCGCCGGGGCCATGGCGGCCCCCATGTTGTTGGCGTCCGCGATTCCTTTGTCCACGATTTTTCCGCAGGTGACGTGGGTGATATAGGGTCCCTCTCCCTGGGAGGCCAGGATGGTGCACCCGGCGGCGGTGGCGGTCCACTGGGCGGTGGGGGTCCGCTGGTTGCCGTAGGGCACGGGCATCCGGTATTGGCGCTCCGCCGTGCAGAAGTGGGAGGAGGTCATGGCGGCGGCTTTTTCCGCAAAGCCCCCGTCAATGGCCATGGCCGCCAGGGAGAGGGATTCCCCCATGGTGGAGCAGGCCCCGTAGAGCCCGTAGAAGGGCACGCCGAACTCCCGCAGGCCGAAGGAGGAGCCGATGCACTGGTTTAAGAGGTCCCCGGCGAAGATATAGTCCAGGTCACCGGGCTTGAGCTTAATCTGGTCCAGGGCCCGCTGAAGGACCCGCTTCTGCATGGCGGACTCCGCCTTTTCCCAGGTCTTTTCCCCGAAGAAGGAGTCCTGGTCCAGCTCGTCGAAGTGCTCCCGCAGGGGGCCCTCCCCCTCCAGCTTGCCGCCGATGTTGGCGTAGGAGATGACGGAGGGGGGATGCTCCAGGGCGACGGTGCGGCGCCCGATCCGTTTGTTGTTCATAGCGCGCCTCCTTGTGGCAGTGGTGTTCCTTCTAGGATGCCCGGGACGGGGCGCTTTATGCGGGAGAAAAAGGCAAAAGGTGTCCTCTTCTTTCCAGAGCCTTGCAGAAAGAAGGGGGTTTTGCTATACTACTGTAAGATAAAACACCCCGGAGGGGGAAGAAACAAAAAGGAGTGTGCCGTGATGAACTATGAAATCAAGGGCGAGCCCATGCCCGTGGTGATCTGTGATTTGAACGCTGGGGAGACTATGATTACGGAAAAGGGGTCCATGGTGTGGATGAGCCCCAACATGGAGATGCAGACCTCCGCCGGGGGCAGCCTGGGCAAGGCCTTTGGCCGGATGTTCTCCGGGGAGTCCATGTTCCAGAACCTTTACACCGCCAAGGGCGCTCCGGGCATGATTGCCTTTGCCTCCAGCTTCCCCGGGACTATCCGGGCGGTGGAGATCGGGCCGGGCAAGTCCATTGTGGCGCAGAAGTCCGCGTTCCTGGCCTCGGAGCAGGGGGTGGAGTTGTCCGTGTTCTTCCAGAAGAAGATGGGAACGGGCTTCTTCGGCGGCGAGGGCTTCATTATGCAGAAGCTCTCCGGCCGGGGGATCGCCTTTTTGGAAATTGACGGCTCCGCCGTGGAGTACGACCTGGCTCCGGGCCAGCAGCTGATTGTGGACACCGGAAATCTGGCCATGATGGACGAGACCTGCTCCATTGATATCCAGTCCGTCAAGGGGGTGAAAAACGTCCTCTTCGGCGGGGAGGGGATGTTTAACACCGTGGTCACAGGGCCGGGCCATGTGGTGCTTCAGACCATGCCGCTGAGCGCCTTCGCCGGGTCCATCGCCTCGGTGCTGCCCAGCAAGAGCTGAGGGATAGGGAAATTGGCTCTTACATTATCCTGTCTTGGGTGCGCTGTAATGGGTGCGGCCAAAAAATTGAGGAATAGCTCTGTCACGCAAAAGCGGGTCCCCGGAGAGGCGCGTCTCTCCGGGGACCCGCTTTTTGTGCGTGCGGCCGTAGGGGCGGACACACAGGTCCGCCCCTACAACATAAATCTTCGAATCAGGTATTCCCGCTTATTTATGCGTTCTCCATGCAGAGCTTCGCGCCGCCAAGAGCCACGGCGAATACAAACCAGAAAATGCACATGACCCGGGGATAGTTCCACAGGTAGTCCGCCAGACCGCAGACCAGACTGCCGCAAAGGGCCGCGCAGGCGGCGCAGGTGATGGTGCGGACGGCGCCGTCAGCGCAGTGCCGGACGGCGTGGGCCGCCCGCTTCACGCCCCAGAGGGCGGAGCCCACAAAGCCCACGAAACCTAAAACCCCCATCTCCGCCCAGACCTGAATATAGATGTTGTGGGAGTGGACGAAGGGGGTCCGGGCGTGGTAGAAGTTCAGCAGCTTCACATAGCGCTGGACGGCGGCGGTGCCCAGGCCCGCGCCGGAGAGAGGACGGCGGGTGATGACCTCCAGCCCCGCCTTGAACAGGGGAAAGCGGCTGTTGGTGGAGGAGTCGGAGGCGTCGAAAATGGTGAGGATGCGGTTCCAGATGCTGGCGGGCAGGAAGGGCACCGCCAGAAGGCACAGGGCGAAGAAGAGGGGCAGCAGCTTGGGCTTCCAGAGGAAAATCATCACCACCATGGCGCAGGCGATGCCGATCCAGGCGGCGCGGCAGTAGGTCATGCCCAGGGCGGCGGCGCCCAGGACAAAGGCCGCGGAGGCCGCCAGCTTGGAAATAAAATGTTTGGAGCACAGAATCAGGGCCAGGGTTAGAGGCAGCAGCAGGAGCAGTACCTCGGCGAAGGTGTTGGGGTTATCGAAAAAGGAGAGGACCCGGCTGGGCATGTCGGCGTTCAGGTCCATGTCTACATAGGATTCGTTAACCTCCAGGCCGGAGAGGCGCTGGAAAATGGCGTACAGGGAGGAAAGGGCCACGCAGCCGGAGGCCCCCGCCGCCAGGCGCTTGAGCTCCTCCGCGGAGCGCGGGGCGCTGACGGTTACCAGCACGCAGAGGGCGGCGGAAATGTGGTAGACGAGGAACCGGGTGGAGGCGTTCCGGGTCAGGGAGAAGACCACACCCAGGACCACCGCCCCAAAGAAGAGGGCGGGGAAGAAGCCGATGGACTCCACGTCCAGCCTCCAGTCCCCCCGGCCCATGGCCCCGGCGTGAAGCAAGAGCAGCAGGGCCAGGAAGGCCATGAGCGTATAGGCGTTGTTCCAGTACTCATATGGGATAATCCACAGGAGAAGAATCAGCCAGCCCTCGGCCACGGCGGTTTCGTCCCCCAGGCGGAAGGCCAATTGGGAGAAGAAGCTGTTTTCAAAGGTTCCCTCCAAAAGCAGGTAAAATTTGCGGAGCAGACGGCCCGGCAGGTTTACCAGCCAGCTTAGAAGCTGACAGACCCGGCTGTCCGACCAGGAACGGGCCACGGCTCCTTCCCGGCACAGGGGGCGGAGGAGGGCGCTTTCGTCAATCTGCCGGGTGCACCAAGCTCCCACCCGGACGGCAAGACGGTGGAGGCCGCTGTCTTCGTATGCGGCCAGGAGAAGGAGCGGGAGACGGTATAGGTAGCTTTGTTTCAACAGTGTCATGGTGTTTTCCTCAAATACGGTTTTTCAAACGGTAGAGCTGGGTCAGGGTGAAGAAGTGTTTCCCCCGGACCAGATTGGCCACCATCTGCTTGTTGGGGCTGAGACCCGCGGGAACCAGCTCCCGGATGGCCTTCTCCATTTCCGGCCGGCGGCAGAACTCCTGCACGGCCTTTTGCCGCTGGCGGATGGACTTGGGGTTGTCCCGAGCGTATTCATTGCCCACGGCGATGAGCAGACCCGCCCAGTTGGAGCTTTCCCGCCACTGGGGCCGGGCGGCCTCCAGACTGTACTTGGCCACCAGGGCCTCCTTCCGCTCCATAAAGCGGGAAAAGACCTGGGAGAAGTGTTTCATATAATGGTGCGTCGCGGATTCTGGGTGGAGAAAGTAGCGGTAAAGGGGCTGTTCCGTCACCGCCAGGGAATGGGCGTTGCAGAAGTATTCCAGGACAAAAAGCTCGTCCTCTAAATAGGGCCCGTCAAAGGTGAGGCGGGCCTTGTGGATGAGCTCTGCTGAGAAGAGGTAGCAGACACTGTAGCCGTTGAACACCGGCTGGGTCAGTCGGTCCCCTGTCAGGGGGTTAATCAGCTTCTCCCGAATCTCCTCCCGGCCGTAGATTCCGGCGGGAAGCTGGCTCTGGACGCTTTGCCCACCATCGGGATACAGGTAGGTGAGGCCGCAGGCGGCGGCGTCGGCTCCGGATTGCTCCCGGAGATTCCAAAGAGTTTCCAGAGCCTGGAACTCATAACAGTCGTCGGCGTCCAGGAAGGCGATGAAAGCCCCCTTGGCCTCGTTGAGCCCCAGGTTTCGGGCCTCGCTGACGCCCTGGTTCTTTTTCCGGTGGAAAACCCGGACCCGGCTGTCCTTGGCGGCAAACTGGTCACACAGGACGGCGGAGCCGTCGGTGGACCCGTCGTTTACCAGAATCAGCTCCCAGTCGGAAAAGGTTTGGCGGGCCATGCTGTCGAGACAGCGGTGCAGGTATTTCTCCGCCTGATAGACGGGGACGATGACAGAGATGCTGGGCATAGGCAACCTCCATGGGTCCGGCAACACGTCTTTTCAGATATATAAAGAGGGGACCTTCCACGGGAAGGTCCCCTGCCTTTAGCAGCGGCTGCCGGGATATAGCACCATTGTACCCCATTTATGGCGGAAGGTCAACGGCTTTTCCAACGGCTTGTGGAGTTGCTCAGGATTCGGGGGGCGGGCTGCTTTCCTCCTCCAGGAAAAGCTCTTCCGCCTGCCGCTGGGCATCCAGCAGGGCTTCCCGCAGCTGGGATAGGGCCCGCTCTGTGTCGGTGACGGCGTTGAACAGCAGCAGATATTCCTTGGAAAGTGCAGTCATAGCAAGTCTTCCTTTCTGATGAGCCACAAAATATAGCTGGGGGCTATGGATATGATACACAAGATTCAGGAAATAACTTGTCTGAATTTGTCGAGGAGACCAGAAAAATGAAAAAGCCGGAAATCTTGACGGGAAGGAGGGCGTAGAGTATGCTTAAAGCGGCGAAAAGACGGACTTTCCGTCGGAGAGACCGGAAACGATTTACAGGAGCCGGGGCGGTCCCGGCGGACAGGAGGAGTTTATGCCGGATCATGAGAATCGAACCAGACAGGGACTGGCCGCGGCCCTGCGGGCGCTGCTGCGGCATAGGCCGCTGGACCAGCTGCGGGTTCGGGAGCTGACGGAACGGTGCGGGCTCCGGCGGCAATCTTTTTATTACCACTTCAAGGACGTTTACGACCTCTTTGCCTGGTCTGCCCAACAGGAGCGAACCCTTTTGCTGGACCGTCTGGCGGACTGCCTGACCTGGCGGCAGGCCCTGCTGAACCTGCTGGGTCGAATAGAAGAGGAGCGGGCGTTTTATCAGGCGATGCTGGACCACAGCGGTCAGGCGGGCTTGGGAAAGATGATTCCCCTGGAGGAGGCGCTGGAAGCGGTTCAGTCTTATTATCGCGGCCGCTGCGGCACGCCGGCAGACCGGCTGGCGGAGGAGAGGGACCTTCGGTATGGCCGCGCCCTGCTTCTGTCCCTGCTGGAGGGCTGGGTTCGGGGTGGGCCGGCCATGTCCCCGGAGGAGTTGGCGGACGCCCTGGAGCTGGCGGCGGAGCGGAGCGCGGCAGGTGCCGTATGGCAGACGCTGCGGGAGTGCGGGGGGTGGAATCAGGCGCTTTAAAGGGGCGGTGTACAAAAAAGAGGACGGGTTTTCCCGCCCTCTTTTTTTATACCGGCGTGGAAGCGGGCTTCATGCTTTTGACAATTATTCCAAATGTGTCTAAAATTCGACGTTTTTTGCGGAATTGTCCCTTTGGCGGAAAGGTTTGTCAATTTATAATCAAATTATAACAGGAAGTGATGCTGTGAAAAAAGTCTGCTACACCGTTGTTCTCCAAAGTCAGATGGGACCCAGGGCGGGGGAATTGCTGCTCCAGGAGGAGGCGGGAACCGTCTCGGGAGAGCTGTGCCTGCTCAGCTGCCGAAACCACTTCTCCGGCAGTGTGCTGCAAAACGGCAAGTACCTAATTTCCGGTGCTCTCCGCTCCCGGGTGGATAAGGAGCCCTACGACGCCATTTTCACCGTGCGACAGGGCCGCCTCTCCGGTGGCCTGGTGACGCGGCATGGCTGCTGGGACCTCACTGGCGTGGAGCTTGCCACCGCAGCCCGGAAAGCGGAAAATGCCTCCCCCGGCGGGGGCTGATTTGATGCGGGTAAAAGGAGCTGGGGATTATTTCCAAAAGTTCGCCGGACTTACTATACAAACATAACGTAAGGCGAAAGGGGGAATGTGCGCGTGGAGGAGAAAAACCGGCGTTTAGATGAGGCTTCCCTGCGCCGCCTCCTGGATCGGGAGCGGACGGGGCCGGAGGCCCTGGTGCTCCGCTTGGCATGGCTGGAGGGGTTGACCCGGGAGGAGATTGCCGCTTTGACCTGGGGACAGGTCTCCTTTTTGGATGACCGGCTGGAGCTGCCGGACCGGATGGTCCCGCTGGATCGGGAGGTGCGCTCTCTTCTTTGGAAGCTCCGGGAAGCCAGGGAGGCCCGGGAGGAGCCTGGAGATCCTCACGTTCTTCTCTCCGCCCGGGAGCGAAAGCCTATGCGGTTGGAGTCCATCTCCCGAATTGCCCGGCTGGCCCTGGACAGGGGCGGAATGAAGGGCGTGCGGCTGCTGGACCTGCGCTATGACTGGATCATCCGCTGCCTGGACCGGATGGACTGGCCGGAGGTCGCTCGAATTAGTGGTGTGGAGGTGGCGACCCTTCAGCTCCGCTTCTCTGCCAGCGCTCCGGCCAGAAAGGCACCCAAGCCCCCACCGGTTCAGGTGGATGAGTTTAAGCTGTGGAAGCTTCTTCAGACGGAGCGGAGTACGGCGGCGGGACTGGCTATGTGGCTGGGCTGGCAGCTGGGACTCCAAGCGCGGGAGATGATTGCCCTTACCTGGGAGCAGGTGGATTTCCAGGAAGGGGTCCTCCGCCTGCCGGACCGATGCGTGGTCATAACCAGCGCCCTTCGGCGGATTTTAGAGGACGAATACCTCCGGAGGCTTCCGGAGGAGGATCCTCATGTCCTTTTAACAGAGCAGTCTCGAAAGCCCCTGGATCTCCCACGGTTGTCCCGGCTGACCAGAGCTGCGCTGATACGGGGAGGATTGGAGCGGGTAACGCTCCGGGATCTGAAACGGGACGACTGCCGAGACATGGAGGATGAGCGTATTCTCCAGCGGGCCCTGGAGCAGGGCTTTGTCTCTCGGGGGGACGTGTCGGAGGTGCTGGGGTTGTCTAAGACCGCCACATATGCCCGTCTGCGCCGCCTGACGGAGCATGGGCGGTTGGTCCGTGTGGGAGGCAAGTATTATCTCCCTGGTACCGTGGTTCCGCCGGAGCGGCACCGGGAAGTCATTTTGGAATATTTGGCGGAGGCGGGCTTTGCTTACCGTCAGGATATTGTGGAGCTTCTCCACATTCAGCCAAAGCAGTGCACCCTGGTTCTTCGCCGCATGGTGGAGGAGGGGACACTGATTCAGTTGGGACAGCGATATTTCCTCCCGGAGCGGGAAAAGCGAAAAGTTGAGTAAGCTCTCCAGGAGCCGGAGGCAGGGGCGGATCATACCGTCAGGAAAAACCTGCCGCCGGCTTTTGTATTTGGGAAAATGTGGGTTGCGTTATGATCTTCCGGCAAATCTGGGTGGGCTATCGTATGGCGGTTTTCAGTTCGGTTAAAAGGCCGGAAAAAGCCTTGTCAGGGCTTTTTTTTCCTGTTAGATTGCATTTGCGGACGACGGATGGAAGGGGCCAATTCCAGGCTTGATGTGGGATCGGCTAGCCCCGACACGAATCCTGGAGGGGGCGTCGGAAGTTCGAGCGGACCGTAA
>CAQXTN010000040.1:0-17848 GCA_948916585.1 uncultured Oscillibacter sp.
GGACCAAATGGTCCCGCGCCGCAGGTTTGCGCTTCTATGGCCGTTTAGGCGCTCTTCCCGGCGTGCGCCAGCTGGGACTGCCGGGGGGTCATGGCGAAGTAGTCATAGCTGATTTCACTGCCGCTGTCGCCCCAGGTGGTATCGATGTGATATTCCATGCCGTCCAGGGTGGCCACGGTCCAGATATGGTCCCCCTGAATGACGGTGGAGCAGCGGATGCCCTCCAGCTTCAAAAGGAGGTTATAGGCTCCGGTGTAGCCGTCGCAAACGGCGGAGCCGTTTACAAAAAGGCTGTAGGGGATATGGCTCAGGGATTCGTCCCCGGCCTGATAGTCGTAAACGCAGTGGTCACAAATCCAGCCGTAGTAGACCCGGGCCTTTTCCAGCTCCGTCATATCGGGGCGGAGGGCTCCTTCGGCCCAGAGCCGGTCGTGGACGGCGGCGGCGGCCTCCATGGCGGCGGCCCGGTACTCCTGGGTGCGGCGGCCCGCTCCGGCGGCGGAAAAGCTCAGCGTCACCAGACCCGCGCCCCGGGTGCAGAGGACCTCGTTGTAGCCCTGCTCGCAGTGGGCCTTCATCACGGCCAGGGAGCGGTCCATCAGCTGCCGGGCCTCCGCCTCGGAGAGACCGGGATAGTAAAAGACAATCTGGCCGCTGCCCCGGGCCAGCATGGAGCGGAGGGAGCTTTCCAGCTCCTCCGCCGTGGCGGGGGCCAGATGATAGACTCCCGGCTCCACCAAATCCGCCAGGGAGGTCCCGGCGGCGGCGAAAAGATCGCTGAGGTCCCACTGGGGCCGGACCCGTAGGGCGGGGTCCAGCATCCGGGTAAGCATGGCGGCCAAGGCGCCCCGGGTGATGGGCTGGCCGGGGAGGAAGGACCCGGCGGCGTCACTTCCCACGCAGACACCCTTCCGGTAAAGGCCCAGAATATCCTGATAATAGGGGGTGTACTCGTCCACGTCGGGGATGAAGCGGCGGGAGGCATAGCCCACGGCCACCAGCTCGCTGTGGATGGAGGGAAGGGCCTCCTCCGGCAGGACGCCCGCCAGAATATGGGCCGCCTGGGCCCGGGTGACGGGCTCGTACAGCGCCTGCCCGTCCGGGAAGTCCGCCTCCAGCGTACCTTCCGCCTGGAGGTAGCGCAGGTAGGCCAGGGCCGCCGGGGCGTTCTCCTGGCGGTGGGCCTGGGCGGCCTCTGGGTCGCCGGTCCGGTAAAGACCGCGGATGCGCCCGGCAAAGATGACGGCTTGTCCCACCGTCACGGAGTCCCCTGGGTCAAAGGCCCCGTCCCCCCTCCCATTGGAGAGGCCGTACTCATAGAGCGCGGCCGCGTTGTCGTAGAAGGGCGAGTTTGGGGACAGGTCGGAAAACTCCCCGGCATAGGTCCGGCCGCGGGGGAAGTCCGCCGCCTGGGCGGCCTGGGCGGGGAGGGCCAGCAGCAGGCAGACGGCCAGCAGCAGGGCGGAAAACGTTCTTTTCATGGCGTTCCTTTCGGACGGTGGGTTAGGTCAAAATGTTCAGATCCTCCGCCGTGCGGTCCTCGGTATAGGGGTTCAGGTACTGGTTTACCATGGCCAGGACCTCCTCTTGGTCCAGGTAGATGTAGGGGTCGTGCCACTCGCCGGGAAGGGTGGCGAAGCTGATGTTGTCCATTCCCATGTTAAGGACCTCTCCGCCCAGCCAGGCCAGGTTGCCCGCGTTCAGGTCGGTTTCCACATAGTTGATGAAGATGCCGCACAGGTCCGGCAGCTTCAGGGCGATCTCGGGGGTCATCAACTGCTTGGCCACGGCCTTCAGGAAGTCCTGCTGGGTCTGCATCCGGCCGATGTCCTGGGAGGCGTAGGCGCTCCGGCAGCGGACCACCTTCAAAGCCTCCTCCCCGCTCAGGTGCCGCATGCCTTTGGAGAAATGGATGGAAAGGTTCTGATAGGGGTCTTCATAGTGCATGTCCACCGGAATGTAAAAGTCCACGCCGCCGATGGTGTCCACCAGAGCCTGGAACCCCTTCAGGTTCACCAGCACCGTGTAGTCCACCGGGATGCCCAGTTGGCTGGATATCGTGTCCGCCAGCAGCTCCATGCCCCCGGAGTTGTAGGCGAAGTTAATTTTGCGGTTTTTCCCGTTGATGCTGGATTTGGTGTCCCGGGGGATGCTGACGCCGTATACATAGCCGTTTGGCACGTCCACGGCCACCAGGATGTTTGTGTCCGTGCCGCCGTTGTCGTCGTCCCGGCCGGAGAGCAGGATGGTCCAGAACTGAGGCTTACGCTCGTAGTGGGAGCGGAGGGCCTCCGCCTCCTCGTCGGAGAGGTCGTCCGAAACGGCGGGGGTGTTTACCCGCTGGATCATGACGGAGTCCCCGGCTTTCTGGTCCGGGGCCCGGAAGTAAACCCGGACCACGGCGCAGCACAGCCCGATGAGGATGAACAGCAGCAGCAGGGTTACGAGCCAGGGGCTGCGCTTCCGGCGGCGAAGTCTGGATGCCATGGGAAACCTCCTGTGCGCCCACCGCATGGGCGCGTATCATCAAAAGTAAGTGCGGGAAAAAGGCCCGTCCAAAGGCGGAACGGGGATGTTTGCTTCATTATAAGGCGGGTCCCGGAAAAAGACAAGAGAAAAAATAGCGGCGATGCCGCTATTTTTTCGGTCAGAATTCCGCTGCTTCTGTCATTTCTTACAAGGGATTTAAAATATTTTCAGAAAATTTACAACTTGGACAAATTCTGGTCATCCTTTTCCGGAGCCGGAAGATTTTCCGCTGCCGGGGCGGCGGTGTATAGCTGCTCCAGCAGCGTCTTGATGTCCGCCAGGAGCTGATTCTGGTAGGACAGGGCGCAGCGGATGTAGTGCATGGCGGGCTCCGGCGGGGAAGCCGGGTCCTCCACAGGATGGGGCCAGCGGCGGACCTCCGGCTCCGTGTAAATGGGCGTGCCCGGCGGGGCGGTCTCCCCGGCCCGGACCGTGGACCGGGAGACGGGCACGGTCCGGGCCGTCCGGCCGCCTGCCGGGGTCCGGCCCCGGCCGTGTTGACGATTTGCCATAAGGCTCCCTCCTTCCGCGGCGTCAGTCGCCGCGGTATTTTTTGCGGGTGGCGATGCCGCCCCGGATGTGCCGCTGGGCCTTGTTCACGTCCAGCACTTCTTTGACTTGCAGGTACAGCGGACGGTTGAACAGGGGCAGCCGCTCGGAGATGTCCTTATGTACCGTCGACTTGCTGATGCCAAACCTCTGGGCGGCAGCCCGGACCGTGGACCGGTTCTCTATGATGTAAAGAGCCAGGCGTTCCGCCCGCTCCTCCATGTTTCCCTTCAAAACATCCTCACTCCCTGCCTCTTGTTGGTCCATCCTATGCGCCGTGGCGGCGGGATATGTTCCCGTAAGGGGAAAGGACAGGGATACGGGAAAAACTTCTTGACATGGAGTGGGCTCCACATGGTATGCTGGAGGGCGGAGCCATCAGAAAATAAGGAGGAACCCTGTATGCGATACCGTACATTAGGCCGGACGGGCCTTCGGGTAGGAGAGATCGGCGTGGGCTGCGAGGGCTTTTTGGAGAAAACCCCGGAGCAGGTGCGCGAGTGGCTGGACGTGTGCGAGGCGGCGGGAGCCAACTGCATAGATTTGTACACCCCAAATCCGGAGTTCCGCTCCAGCTTGGGCCAGGCCCTCCGGGGACGGAGGGAGAAGTTTGTTCTCCAGGCCCACCTCTGCACCATTTGGAAGGATGGGCAGTATAAGCGAACCCGGGACGCCGGAGAGGTCCGGGAGGGCTTCGAGGACCAGCTCCGCCGCCTGGAGACGGACCATGTGGAGATTGGCATGGTCCACTATGTGGATTCCTTGGCAGACTGGGATGCGGTGAAAAACGGCCCCGTCATGGCCTATGCTCAGGAGCTGAAAGCGGCGGGGACCATCGGCTGTACCGGCCTCTCCAGCCACAATCCCCAGGTGGCCCTGGCGGCGGTGGAGAGCGGGCTTGTCGACGTGCTGATGTTCAGCGTGAACCCCTGCTATGACCTCCAGCCCGCTTCCGAGGACGTGGAGGAGCTCTGGGCCCCCAAGAACTACGCTGACCCGCTTTTGAACATGGACCCGGAGCGGCAGGCCCTCTACGAAGCCTGCCAGCGGCTGGGGGTGGGCGTCACCGTCATGAAGGCATTTGGCGGCGGAGACCTGCTCAGCGATTCCCTCTCCCCGGCGGGGAAGGCCCTGACGGCCTTTCAGTGCCTCCAGTACGCCCTGGACCGGCCCGGTGTTGCCTGCGTTCTGTCCGGGGCCAGAAGCCTGGAGGATTTGAAAGAGAGCCTTGCCTTTGCGGAGGCTTCGGAGGCGGAGCGGGACTACGCCGCCGCCCTGGCGGTTCTGCCGAAAATCAGCTGGAAGGGCCACTGCATGTACTGCGGCCACTGCGCCCCCTGCCCCAAGGGCATCGCTGTGGCGGAGGTGACGAAATTTTTGAGCCTCTCTCTGGCCCAGGGAACGGTCCCGGAGACCGTCCGGGAGCACTACGCCGCCCTGCCCCACGGGGCGGGGGAGTGTATACGGTGCGGCGCCTGTGAGACCCGCTGTCCCTTCGCCGTGCCCGCCATGGAGAACATGGCGAAGGCGGCGGAGCTCTTCGGGAGGTGAGACGATGAGCCGCACGGTTCTGATTCTGGACGGCCAGGGCGGCGGTGTGGGGAGCCGGCTGGTGAAGCTGCTGAAACCCTGCCTCCCGGAGGACTGCCGCCTCCTCTGCGTGGGAACCAACGTGGCGGCCACCGCCGCCATGCTGAAGGCCGGAGCCGCCCAGGGGGCCACGGGGGAGAACGCCATGGTGTACAACGCCGCCCGGGCGGACCTGATTCTGGGGCCCATTGGCGTGATTTTGGCGGACGGTATTCTGGGGGAGGTCTCCTCCACCATGGCCGCCGCCGTCTCCGGCTCCGGGGCCGTCAAGATTCTGATTCCCTCTTCCTCCTGCGGCGTGTACGTGGCGGGGGTGGAGGAGTGCCGCCTGGAGGAATACCTCCGCCGGGCGGCGGAGCTGGCGGCAAGGGAGCTGGGCCTATGAGCGGGAGCTTTTTGGACATTGCGAAAGCCCATTGGGCCCGTTACCCGGCCATGGAGCCCCAGGATTTTGCGAAGCTGGCCTACCAGAGCGCCTTCGGCCCCGTCCATATGGCCCAGAGCCCGGACAGGGTTCTGGCGGCCCTGCTGGCGGAACGGAAGGAGGCGGGGGCGGCCCCCCTGGCCCCGGAACCCATTGGGAACGGCCTGTGCCGCTTCCACATCACCCAGGCCCTCTCCACCTTGTGGGAGCTTCCGCTGGTTGGGCGGATGTTCACCCGGACGGCAGCCTTGACGGAGGGCACCGGGGCGAAGCTGCTTGAAACGTTGGAGAAGCTGGCGGCCCTTCCGGTCCCCGGCCTGGGGGACTACCTGGAGAACTGGCGGCGGGAAGGCTGCCCCCCCGTTCATCACAGCGGGGCGTTTTGCGCTGCGTACAACCCCCATTACCGGGTGCTGCGGGCGGATATGGCCCGGTTCCTCCCGGCGCTGATTCCCCTGGAAAAGCTGGCCCGGGATATCCCGGCCCGTCGAAAGGGTCCGGCCCTTATCGCGATAGATGGCCGCTGCGGCAGCGGGAAAACGGGCTTTGCCGCCCTGGCGGCGGGGGTGCTGCCCTGCTCGGCCGACGTGGCGCACATGGACGATTTCTATCTCCCGCCGGATAAGCGGGGGACGGATTGGATGGAGGTCCCCGCCGGGAACATGGATCTGGAGCGGTTGAAAAAGGAAGTGCTGTCCTCCCTTGACCGGGACGGCGGTACGGCTTACCGGCCCTATGACTGCCGGGCGGGCCGCTTGAAGGAAGCGGTGGAGCTGTGGGAGCCCCTGACCCTTGTGGAGGGAACCTACTCCCAGCACCCGGCCCTGGCAAAGTACTATGATTATAAAATCTTCCTCACCTGTGAGCGGGAGGAGCAGACCCGCCGCCTCCGTGCCCGGGAGGGGGAGTATTTTCCCACCTTCGACCGGGTGTGGCGGACCCTGGAGGAGCGGTATTTCGCCGCCTGCGGCACGGAGGGGACCGCCGATCTGGTGGTGGACACCACAGGATTTTTCTAATGAAAAAGGGGCTTGGCAGAAGCCAAGTCCCTGTGGTATACTGTATGCGAAACAACCCGCCGCCAGGAAGGCGGCGGACTGTCAGAAGACGGGAAAACTGATTTGCAAGGAGTTTTTCCCATGAACGAAACCAAGACCCAGCGACCCGTCCAAACCCTGGCCATGGCCGCCATGCTGATGGCCGTGGGCTTCGTCCTGCCCTTCTTCACCGGGCAGATCCCCCAGATCGGAAAGATGCTCTGCCCCCTGCACCTGCCCGTTTTACTGTGCGGCTTCCTCTGCGGCTGGAAGTACGGCCTGGCCGTGGGTTTCGTCCTGCCCCTGCTGCGCGGCGCCACCTTGGGGATGCCCCCCATGTTTCCCACCGCCATCGCCATGGCCTTTGAGCTGGCGGCCTATGGCTTCCTGGCGGGCTTCCTCTATGCTCGGTCCCGCTGGCAGTGCGTCATCTCCCTGTACCGCTGCCTGATCGCCTCCATGATCGGCGGACGGATTGTCTGGGCCATGGCCCGGGTGATCCTCTCCGGCGTGTCCGGCCAGGCGTTCACCTGGCAGATGTTCCTCTCCGGCGCGTTTCTCACCGCCATCCCTGGCATCATCCTCCAGCTGGCGTTCATCCCCGCGGTGATGGTGACCCTGGACCGGACGGGGCTGGTCCGCTTCCGCCGGGGCGGAGAGGCGGCGGTTCAGGTCTGAAAAACCTCGGATAGCAGGGTCTCCGCCTCCGCCAGCCGCTCCGTGTCCAGCCCCCCGTAGTTCACCACCAGTGTGTGGTCATAGGCGGGCTTAGGCAGGGCGGCGTACTCCGACAAAAATCCAAGGCGTACCCCCTGGCCCTCCGCCCGACGGCGGAGGGCCTCGTCGCTTTCCCGGGTGTTCAGCCGGAGGAGGAAATGGAGCCCCGCCCCCCGGTCGGTGAGGGAGGCGGCAAAGGGGCAGAGGGCAAACCGCTCCAGCACCGCCCAGCGCCGGAGGCGGTACTTCTTTCGGATTCGGGAGAGGTGCCGCTCATACTCGCCGCCGCTGAGAAAGCGGGCCAGCACCTGCTGCTCCAGGGCGGGGACGGTGGAGGCGTAAAACCCCAGCTCCTTTTGGTAACGCGCCAGCAGCCGGGGCGGAAGAACCATGAAGCCCACCCGCATGGAGGGGGAGATGGTCTGGGAGAAGGTGTTCATGTAGACCACCCGTCCCCGGGCGTCGATGCTCTGGAGAGTGGGCAGGGGCCGCCCGGTGAAGCGAAACTCGCTGTCGTAGTCGTCCTCGATGAGAATGCCGTCCACCTCCTCCGCCCAGCGGAGAAGGGCCTGCCGCCGGGCGATGGGGGTGACGATGCCCGTGGGGTAGTGGTGAGCTGGGGAGAGGTGGGCCGCCGTGGCCCCGGAGGCGTACAGGGGCTCCAGGGCCATGCCCTGGCTGTCCAGGGAAATGGGGCGGCAGACGGCCCCCCACCTGCCGTAGACCTGACGGATCTTGGGATAGCCAGGGTCCTCCAGGGCAAAGACGGTTCCCTCCCGGCCCAGGAGCTGGGCCAGGAGCAGGTACAGATACTCGGCCCCGGCTCCCACCACGATCTGCTCCGGCGACACGGCCATGCCCTTGAAGTCCCGGAGGTCCCGGGCGATGGCCTGCCGCAGGGCCGGGAGGCCCTGGGGCGGCACCGGGTCCAGACAGCACCCTTCGGAGAGGACCTGCCGGGTCAGCTTGGCCCAGAGGGCCGCGGGAAAGAAGGCGGGGTCCACACGGCCGCTCTTCAGGTCCAGCCGCCAGGACTGGGCAGGCTCCGCCGCCGGAACAGAGGCGGGCTCCGCCGCTGGAAGTCGGCGGTCCACCTGGGCGGCGAAAAAGCCCCGCCGGGGCCGGGACTCCACCCAGCCCTCCGCCTCCAGCTGCTGGTAGGCTCCCTCCACCGTGATGACGGACACCCGCAGGTGCTCCGCCAGGGCCCGTTTGGAGGGAAGGCGCTCCCCCGCCGCCAGGGCCCCGCTCAGGATGTCGTCCCGGATGCGGCGGTACAGGTAGTCGTAAAGGGGCAAGCTTCCCCGGGCCTCCAGATCGTATGTCAGCATGAACCTGCCTCCTCTGACCTTATAAAAAATTCTGCTTTTGGCTATTTTCATCCTATCACAAAGGGGGTATCATGGCAACAACAACCGACAAAGGAGTGAGGCGGAATGGAAACGCTGTTAAATCGGGAGACCGACCGGGGAAACGCCCGGCTGTTGGCCCTGACGGGGCTATTCGCCGCCCTGGGCTGTGTGGGGACGATGGTGCTGCAAGTTCCCTCCCCCACCGGCGGGTACATGAACCTGGGGGACGCGGTGGTCATTCTGGGAGCGTGGCTGCTGGGGCCGGTATACGGAGCGGTTGCCGGGGGCGTGGGTCCCGCCCTGGCGGACCTGCTTAGCGGCTACGCGGTCTACGTTCCCGCGACCCTGGTCATCAAAGCCCTCATGGCCCTGACGGCGGCGCGGCTGTACCCGGCTCTTGGGAAAAGGGGGCTGCTCCTCTCCGCCCTGGCGGCGGAGGTTCCCATGATTCTGGGCTACTGGCTGTTTGACGGGGCGCTGACCGCCCTCTCCGGCGGCGGGGCCCTGGGCCTCTGTCTTGTGGGCAGCGCGGCGGGCATTCCCAGCAATCTGGTCCAGGCCGCCTTCGGCGCGGCGGCGTCCACGCTGCTGGCGCTGGCCCTGCGGCGGAGCGGCTATGTCCGAAAGCGGTTCCCGAAGCTCTGAGCGGCGGAAAAAACCAGCCCCCAAGGCATTGCCTTGGGGGCTGGTTTTTGGTACCGTGTTCAGTTCAGGCCGTCCGGGGCGTTCCACCCGTCCCAGGGGTTGGACTGGGCCGGGGCGGCGTCCTTGCCCACGCCGGAGGTTCGCTTGGCAATGTCGAAGTAGCTGAGCTGGACGCAGATGTAATTGGGGAAGTAGAACAGGGCCGCCAGAAGCTGCCAGAGACCGGCAATGGCGTTTAGCGCGAAGATGGGCAGGCCGAAATAGGTCTCCGGGGTGGGGATGCCGTAGAGCACCAGCATGGTCAGGTCCCGGTTCAGCTGGAAGATCAGCAGGATAGAGGGAAGGGTGGCCAGCAGGTTCCAGCCGATGTAGCTCAAATCCAGGGTGAAGAGCTGGGCCTTGTACCCCAGGGTCTGCCGCTTGCTCATCTCCAGGGCCTCCATCACGCCAATGCTAGGATCCTCATAGAGGTTGTAGAAGGCGAAGCTGTAGCGGTAGGCGGCAATGACGCCGGGGATGATGAACAGCAAAGACCAGAGGAAGATGAAAAGGTCGGCCACGATGCTGAGCAAAATCAGCTTTCCCACGAAGGAGAACCCGTCGAACAACGTCAAAAATTCCGCCCGCTCTCCCCGGCGGACCGCCATGCAGTACAGGGCGAAGCCCGCCGCCAGGACAGTGCTCATCAGGGAGACCAGGATGGAGAGAAAGACGCTGAAAAAGCCGGTATCCACCAGGGAGGAAAACAGGTTCAGCAAAATCAGCAGCGCCATGTAAAGGGCGGTCATGGTCTTGGGGGAAACCTGGGCCTCCCGCAGCAGCTCCGCCGCCTCCCACTTGCATTGCTTTCGGTCAATATGTTCAAACAGCATGATAGGGCCTCCTGATACGTGTTTATGTCGTTACCTTAGTTTAGCACAATCCGGGCCGGATGGCAAGCGGCAAAACGGACCCGCCGTTTCGGCGGGTCCGTCCTTTTCATGCCAATTCCCCCTGGGGAGCGTCCAGAAGCTCCAGCTCCTGGAAAATCTGGGTCTCCAGCTCCTCATAGGCCCGGGGCCCCCGGGAGCGGCGCATCCGGCCCCCCAGGCGTTCGCCGTTTTCAAAGAGGTGGATGAGGTAGAACCAGACCTCCTTCATCCGCTGGGAGGCGGGGGCGGCCTGACGGTCGGGGGCGGACTGGCCGTAGAAGTCCTGATACGCCTGATAGAGCTCCTGGGTGAAGGCTTGCAGCTCCTCTTTCGTGGCGGCGGGCCCACCCCGGAGCCGCCGCAAAAGCGCCGGGTCCGCGATGGCCCCCCGGCCGATCATGGCGGCGTCTAAGCTGGGGAATTGGGCCTCCAGGGCCCGGACGCCCGCGACGGAGGTCAAATCCCCGTTGTAGCACACCGGGTTTTTGCTCTCCGCCACGGCCAGGGCGAACTGGTCCATGTGCACCGCCCCCCGGTACTTCTCCGGCCGGACCCGAGGGTGGACGGTGAGACAGGCGATGGGGTAGCGGTTAAAGACCTCTAGCAGCCGGGGGAACTCCTCCGGCGTGTGATAGCCCAGCCGGGTTTTCACGGAGACGGGGACCCGGGTAGCGGAAAAGACCTGGTCTAAAAACCGATCCAGGCGGTCCGGGTCCATCAGCAGGCCGGAGCCCTTCCCCTTGGCGGTGACGGTGCCGGAGGGACAGCCCAGGTTCAGGTTGACCTCCTCATAGCCCAGGTCCGCCAGGGCCTCCGCCGCCCAGACAAAGTCCGCCGCCTGTTTTGCCATCACCTGGGGAACCTGGGGAAGCCCCTCGGGGTTTTCCAGCTCCCGGCGGTCCCGGGGGGTGATGACATGCTGGTCCGTGGGGGAGATGAAGGGGATAAAATACCGATCCGCTCCGCCGAAGTGCTGGTGCCATACCCGGCGGAAAACCCGCTTTGTGATGCCGTCCAGGGGGGCGAAGTCCAAGCGGGCAATCATCCCAGCTTCTCCTCCCACTCCTGGGGCTTGAAGCCGGTGAGGACGAAGCCGTCCCCCACCAGAATGGGCCGCTTCACCAGCATCCCGTCGGTGGCGAGCAGGGCCAGCTGCGCCTCCTCGTCCATGCCGGGAAGCTTGTCCTTCAGCCCCAGGGCCTTGTATTGGAGGCCGCTGGTGTTGAAAAAGCGTTTCAGGGGCAGGCCGCTGGCGGTCCACCACTGGCGGAGCTCTTCCGCCGTGGGGTTTTCCAGCTTGATGTCCCGGACCTCACAGGTAAGGCCCTTTTCGTCCAGCCATTTTTTGGCCTTTTGGCAGGTGGTGCACTTGGGATACCAGAGCATGAGCATGGGGGGAATCCCTCCTTTTTAGAGAATCAGCAATTCCTTGGGGGCCTTGGTCAGATTCCGGCGGCCCTCCGGGGTAATCAAAATCACGTCCTCGATGCGGACGCCTAGTTTTCCGGGAATGTAAATCCCCGGCTCCGCCGAAATCACCGCCCCGGCGGGGAGGGGCTTTTCGTTGGAAGCGGCGGCGTTGGGGGCCTCGTGGATTTCCACGCCCACTCCGTGGCCAAAGCTGTGGGTGAAATACTCCCCATAGCCCGCCTCCTGAATGACGGCCCTGGCAGCGGCGTCCACCGCCTTGCCGGGGACCCCGGCCCTGGCGGCGGCGATGCCCGCCTCCTGGGCGGAGAGGACGGTTTTGTAGACCCGCTCCATCTCCTCCGTCACGGACCCCACCGCCACGGTGCGGGTCATGTCGGAGCAGTAGCCCCCGTAAATACAGCCAAAGTCCATGGTGACGAACTCCCCGGCTTGAAGCTCCTTTTCCGAGGGCACGCCGTGAGGCAGGCTCCCGTTGGCCCCGGAGACCACGATGGGGTCGAAGGACATGTCCGACGCGCCGTAGTGCAGCATGAGATACTGGAGCCGGGCGGCGATTTCCTTTTCCGTCACGCCGGGGCGGACCTCCTTCAAAATGTCCTCCAGGGCCCGCTCGGCGATGCCCTGGGCGGCCTCCATGGAGGCAAGCTCCTCTTTGTCCTTCGTTTGCCGGAGCGCCAGGATTGGCTCTGAGGCGGGGACAAGCTCGAGGCGGGGACGGCCCTCCTCCGACAGGGTCTTTTCCAGCCGCCGGTAGGACTGGACGGACATGGACGCGTCCTCAAAGCCCAGGCGGCGGATGCCCTTTAAAAACACCAGCTCCTTGAGCTGGTCCATCAGGCCCTTGCCGGGCTTTACCTCCCGGAGCTCCGCCCCGTCCAGATGGCGGGCGGCGGCCTCTGTGTACCGGGCGTCGGTGAGGAACACCGCGTCCTTCCGGGTGACTAAGGCCGTGGCGTCCGCGCCGGGGGTGAAGAAGCCGGAGGCGTAGAAACGGTTGGCCTCCCCGGTGAGGAGGACGGCGTCCAGGTTTTCCGCCTCTAAGGCGGCGGAAATGGCGGCATAGTGGTTCATGGTAAAGACAGTCCTTCCGGTTTGGAATGGGCAGGGAAAACGGCCCCGCCCGGTTCGTTTTATCCCATGCGTCCCTCGCCGCCCATGAGGGCGGTCATCTCCTCGATCCGCTCCAGCGGGAAGGGCGGGGCGCACAGGGGCTTCATGGCGATGCTCATGAGCTTCATGGGGTTGTCATCCGCCGCCACCCGGTTGGAGCTGAGGCTGCCACAGCGGCGGCAGCGGTGGACAACGGCCCACTCGCCCCCCTTGCGGACCCACACGGCGATGGGGTCCATCACGCCGCCGCAGTCCGCCGCCCGGTCTCCGGGCTCCACATCCAGGTGGACGCTGGCAAGGCAGTTGGGGCAGTGGTTGCGGTGGTCCGCTCCGGCTCCTGCGGGGGTGACCAGGCGGCCGCAGACCCGGCAGGTGAAGCTGTCGGTGCAGGGGTGGGTTTTGTAGTAGCCTTTTTCGTATAGCTTCCGTTTATTTTCACGGTTCATGGTAGAAGTTCCTCCTGAGGATGCTTTCCAGCTTCCGGGAGGAATGGCAGAGTGTATATTTGCCAGCCTCCCGGTTAGCAGACACTCTCCGACGCAAAAAATGTTTGTTTCATAAAAATACTCCTTGATATTGACAGCAGAGGCTTGGACGTTACCAGTCATGGCGGGTGGTAAAAATCCCGCTTTCCTCCAACGCGGTTAGGATGGCCGCTATTCGCTGATAACATTCCCTGTCGTCCAGCGCGTCGTCGTTCAGGATGCACCGGATTCCCTCCAGAGCCCGCATGGCTTTCGATTCCGTTTCTGCGGCGATGCGCTTTACGGTTTCCTCCTGCTTCAAATGCCGCATGGCCTCCAGGCCGATGGCCTGGGCCGCCAATTCTTCTTGTGCAGTCAATTCCATAAAAACCTCCATTTGACCTTTTGTGAATGTCAGATACTTCCACCCTATATCATAAAATGAATGAAAAGGTCGAATGACCATTACCAAAGGTCAGGAGGATTTTTATGTACAAAAACAGGGCCCCGGGCGGGCGGCATAATCTCTGCGGAAGCTGGGTGGCCGCCCTGCGCAAGGCCAAGGTGCCAAGGCTGTCCCAGCGGGGCTTGGCGGACCTGCTCCAGCTGGGCGGCTTGGACGTGGACAAGAACGCGGTCCAGCGCATTGAGAGCGGCCAGCGGTTTGTGACGGACATCGAGCTGAAAGCCCTGGCCCAGGCGCTGGGGGTCACGGTGGAGGATTTGTTGGAAACCTAGGAGCTCCGGGAAGCCGGAGCTCCTGTTATTTTCCGAAGTCTGGGCGGAGGCGGACCTGCCCTTTTCCGGGCGGTTTGCTCAGCCCTGGAACCGCTCCAGCCGGGCGAGGATGGTATCCCTATACTCCGCGTGATGGGGCATCCCACCTCCCAGGCCGCCCCGCTTGGGCAGCTGGAGCTTGAGGAAACCGCCGTCCTGAAAGGTGATGGCGCAGTTGACGGCTCCCATCATGCCCTTTTTGATGACGCAGCTTTGAATGGTTCCGAAGGGGAAGCACACGCCGATGTCCGCCGCCACGGTCTTTCGTAAATCCGGAAGCAGGGGGTAGGCCGCCGTCAGATACTTGCGCTCCTCACACTCGGCCACCAGCAGATAGTGCTCCGTCACGCCGACGTACACGTCAAAATAGGAGGTTTTTTTCTGGTTCACCTGGAGGGTGATGCCGTGAATCCCGGCGGCAAGGGTCTCTCCCTCCGGGATGCAGGCCCCCAGGACCTGGCGCATATTGGCCTCGTCAAAGATACCCGCCATGGCTCAATCTCTCTCCGCCGACGCCTTGACGAACCCATAGAACAGAGGGTGGGGCCGGTCGGGGCGGCTCTTGAACTCGGGGTGGAACTGGACGCCCACGAACCAGGGGTGGTCCGGCAGTTCCACGATCTCCACCAGATGCCCGCTGGGGGACAGGCCCGCCAGACACAGCCCACGGGCCTCCATCTCCGCCCGGTAGTCGTTGTTAAATTCGAAGCGGTGGCGGTGGCGCTCGGAAATCTCGGCGGAGCCGTAGAGGCGGCGGCTCTCGGTGCCCTCCTTCAAGTCGCAGGGGTAGCGGCCCAGGCGCATGGTACCGCCCTTTTCGGTGACGTTCACCTGGTCCGGCATCAGGGCGATGACAGGGTGCTGGGTGGTCTCGGAGAACTCGGAGGAGTGGGCGTCGGCATAGCCCAGCACGTGCCGGGCGAACTCGATAACGGCCATCTGCATCCCCAGGCACACGCCGAAGTAGGGGATTTTGTTCTCCCGGGCGTAGCGGACGGCCTGAATCATGCCCTCGATGCCCCGGTCACCGAAGCCGCCGGGGACAATGATCCCGGCGCAGCCTCCCAGCTCCTCCTGAAGGTTCTTCTCTGTCAGGGTTTCGGAGTTCACCCAGCGGATGTCCACCACCACGTCGTTGGCGGTGCCCGCGTGGTTTAAAGACTCCACCACGGAGAGGTAGGCGTCGTGGAGCTGGACGTATTTGCCCACCAGGGCGATTTCCACATGCCGGTGGGCGTTTTTTTCCCGCTGGACCATGGCGGTCCACTCCCGGAGGTCCGGCTGGTGTGTGATGAGGCCCAGCTTCCGGCAGACTACCTCGTCCAGGCCCTCCTGGGCCATGAGCAGGGGAACCTCATAGAGGGTCTCGGCGGTGGCGTTTTGAATCACACAATCGGATTCCACGTTACAGAACAGGGCAATTTTTCGCCGTACGTCGGCGGTGATGGGGGTATCGCAGCGGCAGACCAGAATGTCCGGCTGGATGCCCAGGCTCAAAAGCTCCTTGACGGAGTGCTGGGTGGGCTTGGATTTCAGCTCCCCGGAGCCGGGGATTTCCACAATAAGAGGCACGTGGATGAAAAGCACGTCTCCCTGGGGCCGCTCGGCCCGGACCTGACGGATGGCCTCCAGGAAGGGCTGGGACTCGATATCGCCCACGGTGCCGCCGATCTCGCAGATCACCACGTCCACGTTTTCTCCGGCCATGGCGTAGACCCGGCTTTTGATCTCGTTGGTGATGTGGGGGATGATCTGGACGGTGGCTCCCAGGTAGTCCCCCCGGCGCTCCCGGTTCAGCACGGACCAGTAAATTTTGCCGGAGGAAATGGAGCTGTTGCCGGACAAATCCTCGTCTACAAAGCGCTCGTAATGGCCCAGGTCCAGATCGGTTTCCGCGCCGTCCTCGGTGACAAAGACCTCTCCGTGCTGATAGGGGCTCATGGTGCCGGGATCCACGTTGATGTAGGGGTCAAATTTCTGGTTCCGCACCCGGATGCCCCGCTGCTTCAAAAGCCGCCCCAGGGAGGCCGCGCAGATGCCCTTGCCCAGGCCCGAGACCACGCCGCCGGTGACAAATACATATTTCGTTGCCATACCGCTCTCCTATTCTTTCGTTCTGCCCGGCAGGCGCCCGCCGGACCGCATATCCAAATCATATTATCATTTGACCTCCCGCTTGTCAACGGCGCGGAGGGGCGGGGGGCTTTTTCCGGGCCCTTTGCCGCCGCGGTCATTGGTTCCGCCTCCGGTACTCCAGGGGGCTGACGCCCTCCACCCGGCGGAAGCACTGGGAGAAGTAGCTCAGGGAGGAAAAGCCCAGAATCTGGGCGATGAGGGACAGGGTGTGGTCCGTCTCCCGGAGGAGGAAGCGGCTCTCCTCAATGCGGCGGGAGTTCAAGTAGCTGATGGGGGACACGCCGAACTCCCGGCGGAAGGCGTGGGCCAGGTAATACTTGTTCAAGTGGGCCAGCCGGGCCAATTGGTCCAGGTTCAGGTTCTCCTTGAAATGATTGTCGATGTACCGCCGGACCAGGTCGCACTCCCGGCTGGACCGGGCGCCGGAGGGCTCGCCGGAAAGGGCGGCGTCCCGCTGGCGGTTCAGCCGGACCAGCACCACGTCCAAAAGGCTCCGGCAGACCCGCTCATAGCCCGGGAGGGCGGCTTCCGCCTCCTGGAGCATCAGGTGGAGGCAGCCCATCAGCTCCTCCCAGCCGGAGTGAAGGTGGAGCAGGGCGTAGCCCTCGGCCCCGGCCATGGTCTCCAGTCCCTCCACCCCCAAAACGGCGTACTCCAGGGGGCTGTCCAGCTGGCTGACCTCTGTGTGGGGCACGTTGGCGTTGACGATAACCGCGTCGTGGATGGCAACGGGAAACTCCTCCCGCCGGGTGCGGAAGCGGCCGTGGCCCCCGGTGATGAAAAAGAGCTCGGCGCAGCCGTGGGTGTGGAGGCTGGAGTTCCACTCCGGGCTGTACTGAGCCCGGGAGACATAGGCCAGCCTGGGGGACCCGCCGGGGGCGGCGCTCTCCCGCTGGAACGCGTATTGACGCTGGCTCACGGACATTCCTCCCTCCGGGGCGCAATTTTTTGAAAATTGGCAGCATCACGGCCTGTCCCTCATTATACCGCCTTTGTCCCGGCGGCGCAACTTTTGATAAAATATTTTTTCCATCCTGCCGGGATTTTGTCGAGGAGGCGGAGAACGGAAGGAAGGAATATGCAAAATTATCAGTTTTGCCTAAAGCGGGGCATGGTATCCCCTGGAAATTAAGGCAAAATGCAAAGAGAGCAAGATTTCTAAAAAGTTGCGCAAGAAAGGGATTGCTTTGCCAGCGGCTAACTCGTTATACTAAATTTTACAAGGCCGGAAACCGGCCTGCGGAAGCCCCTATATTATAAGGAGGTAGACTTATGAAGAAGTTTTTCAGTCTCTTGCTGACTCTGGCGCTGGTGCTGTCCCTGGCCGCCTGCGGCGGCGGGAACGGCGGTTCCGACGCCGGGACCACCACTCCGCCGCCCGCCGACAGCGGCGATACCCAGACCCCGCCGCCCGCCGAGGACGTGACCATCACCGTGGCCGCCCTGGCCTCCGGCTATGAGGAAGCCTATCCCGGCATGTGGCAGGAGGTCTGCGACGCTTTCACCGCCGAGACCGGCGTGAAGGTCAACCTGATCTGCGACAAGAATCTGGAGGACGTCATCGGGCCGTCCATGCAGGGCGGCGACTTCCCCGACGTGATTCACCTGGCCACCGGCCGTGAGAAGGGCCTCACCGAGCAGTTCATCAAGGACCGCAACATCGCCGAGCTCACCGACGTGCTGTCCATGACCATCCCCGGTGAAAGCGTGAAGGTCTCCGACAAGATCGTCGGCGGCTTCACCGACACCTCTGTGACGAACCCCTACGGCGACGGCGTGACCTACCTGGCCCCCATGTTCTACTCTCCCTGCGGCCTGTTCTACAACGCGGGCCTCTTCGAGGAAAAGGGCTGGACCGTCCCCGCCACCTGGGACGAGATGTGGGAGCTGGCCGAGAAGGCCCAGGCCGAGGGCAGTTACCTCTTCACCTATCCCACCACCGGCTACTTTGACGCTTTCCTGTACGCCCTGATGTACTCCGTGGGCGGCCCCGACTTCTTCAACAAGGCCACCACCTATGCCGAGGGCATCTGGGACACCCCCGAGGCCCAGCAGTGCTTCGACATCATCGCCAAGCTGGCTTCTTACACGAACCCCGTCACCCCCGCTCAGGCCAATGACCAGGACTTCACCCAGAACCAGCAGCTGGTCCTGGACAACAAGGCCCTGTTCATGC
>CAQXTN010000041.1:0-17099 GCA_948916585.1 uncultured Oscillibacter sp.
GGGTCGATGGAGGTAATGACCACCGCTTCCACGTCCGGGTCCTTGATCATGCCGTCGCAGTCGTTTCCATAGGATTTGATGCCGTATTTGGCGGCGGTTTCGTCGGCAGCGGCGGCCACGTAGTCGGAGACGGCCACGACCGTGGCGCCGGGGACGGTCTCGATGATGCGGCGGCAGTGGTCCTTGCCGATGGCTCCGCAGCCGATGATGCCGATTTTCAAAACGTTATTCATGGGTATCAGCCTTCCTTTTTTCATAGTCAAGTGAGGGGGGCAATCTGTGCCGGGCGGGCCTTGCCTGCCCGGCACGCCGCTCCCGTGCCATGGGACAGCTCCCGCGGCCTCGGGAGGAAGGGCGGAGACAGGCCCCGCCGGAGCGTCTCAGGGAAACCGCGTCCCCTGGACGGTTTTTTAATACTTCCGGGCCTCGTCCCGTCCGGCCTTCACGCCTTCCCAGGCCTTCCGGACGCTCTCCTTCTCGGATACGTCGGCAAGGCCCACGTTCCACCAGGATTCATACCCGTCGGTCATGGTCTTGGGAATGACCTTCAGGTCGAAGAGGCAGGCCACGGTCTGCTTCTTGGCGTCGGTCAGGGCGGCCTCCAGCTCGGCGATGGTCCGGCAGGTGTAGGACTTCAGGCCGTAGCCCTCGCCAATCTTGGCGTAGTCCACGGGAATCAGGTCCCCGCAGGGCTTCTTGCCGTCGGTGTAGCGGAACTCGGTGGCCAGGCTTCCGATGCCGTGGTTCATTTCCAGGTTGTTGATGCAGCCAAAGCCGCAGTTGTCGAAGATCAGGATATTGACCTTCTGCTTTTCCTGCTGGATGGTCATGATCTCGCTGTGGAGCATCTGGAAGCTGGAGTCGCCAACCACGCAGTAGACCTCGTTGTCCGGCTCGGCGAACTTCACACCCAGGGTGGCCGCTACCTCGTAGCCCATGCAGGAGTAGCCGTACTCGGCGTGGTAGCCGCCCCGCTTGTCGGTGGTCCACATCCGCTGCATGCAGCTGGGGAGGGAACCTCCGGCGGTGATGATGGTGGCGTCCGCGTCGATGCAGCGGCGGATAGCGGCCAGGGCGGCGGTCTGGGTGATCTTGCCGTCTGTCAGCTTTACGAACTCGGGGATGGTGCGGGGGTCACGGGCCTTGATGATGGGGTCGAAACCATCACCGGTGTACTCGATGGCCCCCAGGCGCTTCATCTCCTCGTCCCACACGGCCTTGGCCTTGGTGATCTCGTCGGTGTAGGCGGAGACGTACTTCCGGGCCCGGAGCTTCTCCGCCAGGGCCTGGACCGTCACCTTCGCGTCGCCCACGGCCTTTACCGCGTCCATTTTATAGGCGTGGAAGCGGCAGTTGTTGATGGTGACGAATTTCACGCCCTCATGCTGATAGAGCCGCTTGGAGCTGGTGGTGAAGTCGGACATCCGGGAGCCGATGGCGATGACCACGTCGGCGTCCTTGGCAATGTGGTTGGAGGCGTAGGTTCCCGTAACGCCGATGCCGCCCAGGCACATGGGATGGCTGGATTTGCAGGCGCTCTTGCCCGCCTGGGTCTCGCCGAAGGGGATGCCGAACTCCTGGCAGAAGTCCTCCACCACCTCGCCAGCGCCGGAGTACCGCACGCCGCCGCCCACGATCACCAGGGGCTTTTTCGCGCCGACGATGATCGCGGCGACGTCCTCTAGCTCCTCCTCCACGGCCACGGGACGGGTGATGCGGTGGACCCGCTTTTCAAAGAAGTAGGTGGGGAAGTCATAGCTCTCGCCCTCCACGTCCTGGGGCAGGGCGATGCAGCATGCGCCGGTCTCGGCGGGGTCGGTGAGAACCCGCATGGCGTTAATCAGGGCGGTCATGACCTGCTCGGGACGGGTGATGCGGTCCCAGTACTTGCAGACGGGCTTGAAGGCGTCGTTGGTGGAGACGGCCAAGGAGCTGCTCTGCTCCAGCTGCTGGAGCACGGGGTCCGGCTGGCGGGAGGCGAAGGTGTCCGCCGGGAATACCAGGAGAGGGATGTTGTTTACCGTGGCCGTGGCGCAGGCGGTGACCATGTTGGCCGCGCCGGGGCCCACAGAGGAGGCGCAGGCAATAATCTGCTTGCGGCAGTTCTGCTTGGCAAAGGCGATGGCCGTGTGGCACATGCCCTGCTCGTTCCGGCCCTGCATCACCCGCAGGGAGCCGGGGTTCGTGTCCAGAGCCTCGCCCAGGCCCACGGCGATGCCGTGGCCGAAGATGGTGAAGAAGCCCTCTACAAACTTGGTCTCCACGCCGTCCATAGAGACGTACTGGTTATCCAGGAATTTCACGATGGCCTGGGCTGTGGTTAAGCGAATGGTATCCATTGGAATCTTCCTCCTTGCTTATCCTTGATAGATGTGGTCATTGGCGTCGGGCTTCCAGAGCCAGGCGTGCTCCTCGTCGTCGATGCGGGTCTTAAGCCAGGGGTCTCCCTCCAGGTGCCGGATGCCCCAGGCGTAGCACATGGCGTAGCCCGGCGCGGCGGTCTGGGAGTGGAAGCCGCTGGTGATGACGGCGAGACCGTTGTGTCCGGTCTGGTAGATTTCCCCGTTGGCAAAGCCCGCGCCGAAGCCGTGGGGGTAATCGAAGCGGTAGAAGTAGACCTCCGGCTGGGGGTGGTGATGAGGGGGATAGGAGGACCACTTGCCGGGGTGGTTCAGCACCTCGCCCAGGACCATGTTGGAAAAGGGCGCGTTGTCGTGGTCGAAGAAGGTCTTGATCTCCCGCTCCATGCAGCCCAGGAGCTCGCCGTTGCACCCGGCGTGCTGGGTCTGAACGGTGTCGGGGGTGTACATGACCGCCTCAAAGGGCTTGTCGTTCAGGGTCTTTTGGATGTACAGCTCGCTGTGGGCCTTGGCGGTGAGGGTGATCTTCTCCCCCCGGCCCGCCAGGAGGCAATAGGCCTCGTGGTGGAAGCAGTCGGGACGCTTGGCCTCCACCGTCTTTCCGGCCCACTGATAGGTCACCGTTCCGGCGAAGAGAAGGACGGCAATTTCCTTTTCCGCCTCCTCGAAGGTGAAGGTGTCGCCGGCCTCCATGACGAGGAGGCCCACATCCATGAGGCTGCCCATGTCGTCCACGGACATATCGATGTAGGGGTTATACCCCTGTTTGAGTTCAGCGTTCTTGTTAAAATAGGTCATTGGAATCATCTCCAAAATCCGAATTGGATGCAGCCATGAAGATGGCTGGTCCTTTGCGCCAGCTATCGCTGGTATCCATTCCGCCCCGCCCGCGAGGGCGAGTATCAGCCCGGTCTTACAGCCCGGTATGCTCCCGAATGTACTTCCGCCCCTTCATGGCGTACTCCAGCGGATTCGCCTTGGCGGGGTCCTGCTCGGCCTCCACCAGGAGCCAGCCCTGATATCCGGCGTCCGCCAGAACCTTAAACACCGGGTCAAAGTCCACGTCGCCGTCGCCGGGCACGGTGAACGCGCCGTTGCGCACGGACTGGAGGAAGCTCCAGTTGTTCTTCCGGGCCTCTTCCACAACCGGCAGCCGCATGTCCTTCAGATGCACATGGCCCACCCGGTCCACATACTTCTTCAGCATGGTCAGGGGGTCCTCCCCGGCGAAGGTGAAGTGGCCGGTGTCATAGCACAAAAACACATACCGGGGGTCGGTATTGGCCATCATCCGGTCCGTCTCCTCGCTGGTCTGGACCACGGTGCCCATGTGGTGGTGGAAGCAGAGCTTGAAGCCCCGGTCGGCGGCGATCTTGCCCAGCTTGTTCAGCCCGTCGCAGAAAAGGGCCCACTCCCCGTCGTTCATCACATGCTTGTGCCCGCCGGTGAGGACCGGGGTGTCCATCTGGCCCTGGATGGAATAGCTCTGCTCGCTGACGTTAATCCGGTTCGCCCCCACGGCGGCCAGGAAGTCCAGGTTCGCCTTAAAGTCCTTCTCCTCCTCCTCAAAGGGGCGGGTCAGGAGAAACGAGGAATACCAGCGGCTGGCAATCCGCATGCCCCTGAGGTCCAGGGCCTTTTTCAGCTCGGCGGGGTCCGCGGGGTACTTGTTGCCGATCTCACAGCCGGTAAAGCCCGCCAGGGCCATCTCGCTGACGATCTGCTGGAAGGTGTTCTCGCCGCCCAGCTCGGGCATATCATCGTTACACCAGCCAATGGGCGCGATGCCCAGGGAAACGTTTTTGGAATCAAACATGGGAAACGACCTCCTTGAAAAATTGTCGTCCTGGGGCCCGGCAGGGGCCCTCCGGGGCAGAGGGGAAAACCGGCGGAAGCGAAGCGCTGCCGCAATCGTTTTCGCTATAAAGAAATTAGCATTTTCCCGCTGAAAAATCAACGGTTTTTCTCCGTGTTTTAGAAAATTTTCCGAATTCGCCAAAGGCTCTCCGGCTTTTTTTACGCTTTGACGGAAGGCTTGACGGAATTTACGCAAACGTTCACAATCTGCACGCGGGCCTCACCAGAGGTCCGTCCAGCCCACGGCGTCCCCCTGGGCGGCGAAGGGCTCCGGGAAGGTATCCGAGGCCAGCATTTCCTCCCGGATGGCGGCGGAGAGATCCGGGACCGTTTCGGGCCCGTAGGCGGCGAAGGCGGCGCTGTCCATCAGCAGCGCCCCGGCCCGCTCCATGTCCTCCAGGTTCACCCGCTGGATCTCCTCCGTCTGGGAGGAACAGCAGTCCGTCAGCACCACGGTGTTGTACTCCAGGGCAATGGCGTCGTAGCAGGTGGCGCGGACGCAGTTGGGGGTGGTGGTGCCCGCCAGAATCACCGTCCGCACGTCCAGGCGGCGGAGGATCAGGTCCAGCTCCGTCTGGAAAAAGGCGCTCCACCGGGGCTTGATGATGGTGTAATCCCCCGGCTGGGGGCGGAGGGCCTCCGGGGCCTGGGCGCTGTTGGGCCCGGCGGAGGCGGGGCGGCAGGCGTGGCCCCCGGCCTTCCAGGCGGCGTACCGGGTCAGCTCCACGTCGCTGCCGTCGGCGCGGTAGATGCGCTTGACAAAGAAAACGGGGACGCCCTTGCTCCGGGCCAAATCGCACGCATGGGCACAGGCGGGGACGGTGGCCTGGGCCCCCTTGATGCAGTGGCCGCCCCGGCGGTCCACAAAGCCGTTTTCCATGTCGATGAGAATGAGGGCGGAACGGGTGGGATTGGGTTTCATGGCAATGCTCCTTTCACAGCTTTTCAAACACATGCGCCCGGAAGGAGATCCGCACCTCCAGCCGGTCCAAGGCCGCCAGGCGCTCCGCCCCGGCCCTGGGGGTTTTCCAAAAATAGGGGGTCATGCGGAAGAGGTTTTGAAGGTCCTCCCGCCGCTCCAGCAAAACCGTCCCGTCCACCGGGACAATCTCCCGATAGGCGAAGCCCTCGTAGGGAGTTTCCCTTTCCTCATTGGGGTAGGGCTTGTCGTAGAGAATTTCCTTCATCTCCCAGAGGTGCTCCGCCCCGGGGACCACATAGAGGAACCACCCGCCGGGCTTCAACACCCGCCGGAACTCCTCCAGCGCCAGGGGGGAAAAGCAGTTCAAAAGCACGTCCACGCCGCCGTCCGCCAGGGGCAGACGGTAGGAGGAGGCCACGGCGAACTCCGCCTCCTTCTCCCGCCTGGCCGCCGCGCGGAGGGCGAATTTTGAGATATCCGTCCCCGCTATTTGGGGCCGCCTCCCGGCGGCCCGCAGGGCCTGGGCCGCCCCGGCGGTGTACCAGCCCTCCCCGCAGCCCGCGTCCAGAAGGGCGGGCGCTTCGCCGGAAAGGGCCAAAATTTGACTACAAAGCGTATTTAATAGCGGCTGGTAATACCCTTTGGACAAAAATTCCCGCCGGGCCAGCACCATGCCCCGGTCGTCCCCAGGGAGGGCGGAGTGCTTTTGATTGGGGGGCAGCAGGTGGACGTAGCCCTCCTTGGCGATGTCAAAGCTGTGGCCCCCGGGGCAGCGGTACGCCCCCGCCGCCCGCTCCAGGGGGGCGGCGCAGAGGGGACAGCGAAAGAGGCTCATTCCGTTCCGCCTCCCGTCACGTCGTTAATCCACTTCCCGCCCCGGACCCGCCAGAGGCAGAGGGGGAATTTCACGATGCTTTCCAGCTGGATGGCGAAGGCGATGGGCCAGCATCCCAGCTTCAGAACCAGGGCCACCAGGGCCGTGGCGGGGAGGCACACCACCCACTGGGGGGCGATGTCCAGGACCGTGGACCACATCACGTCGCCCCCGGCCCGGAGGACCCCGGTGATGGCGGAGATGGCACAGGCGTGGAGGGGGATGGAGGCGAAGCCCATGACCGCCAGGGCCGTGGCGATTTCGGCGGAGAGGCCGAAGAGCTTGAACATGGGGAAAATGACGGGGACGAACAGCAGAGGCACCAGGGCGATGGAGAACACCGCCAGCGCCGTCCCCACCAGCACGGCGAACCAGAGGAGGGCCCGGCTCAGGTCCATGACCTTCTCCCGGCCCTGGCCCTCGCCGATGGCCTTGCCCACTATCACCGCCGTGGCGGCTCCCAGGCCGAAGCAGACCACCAGGAACAGCCGGTTCAAATTGCCCATGACGGCGTTGGCCGCCAGCATCTCCACGGAGTTGTCCGTGTAGCCCAGGATGACGGTCAGGAGGGAGTTTCCCAGGCCCCAGACGGTTTCGTTCAGCACCACCGGGGAGGCGTACTTGACAAAGCGGCGCGTCATGTCCAGGCCCGGGCGGAAGAACAACCCCAGGTGCAGGGGGATGAGCCTGCTCCGCAGGGCGCAGACAACGCAGATGACAAACTCGCTGACCCGGGCCAGTAAAGTGGCGATGGCGGCCCCGGCCACCCCCAGGGCGGGGAAGCCGAAATTGCCGAAAATCAGCAGGTAGTTCAGACCTGTGTTCAGGATGGTGGAAAAGCCGAAGAGCTTCATGCCGAAGGCCGGGTCCTCCACACTCCGCCGGGCGCTGACGTAGATGGAGGAGAGCATGTTGAACACATAGGCAAAGCCGATGACCTGGAGGTAGGGCGCGCCCAGCAGGGAAAGCTCGTGCTTGTTGGACAGGAGGTCCATCACGGGCACCGGAAAGGCCCAGAATGCCAGGGCCAGGGGCAGCGTGACGGCGGTTCCCAGCAGGGAGGCAACGCCCATGGCGCGGCTGACGCTCTTCTCGTCCCCCTTGCCCCAGTACTGGCTCACCAGAATGCCCAGGCCGCTCTGGAAGCCGAAGACAATGCTGGTGAGGAGGAACACCGGGACGTTGGCGGTGGTCACCGCCGCCATCTCCGCGTTTCCCAGGCGGGAGACCATGAAGGTGTCGATGAGCCCCAGGGAAAAGGTGATGAGGTTTTGCAGAATCATGGGCAGGGAGAGCTTAAAAAGCCGCTTGTAAAAGCCGGGTTCCCGGCGGAGGAAATTGAACATAAGTCACCTTTATCAAACGATTATTATAAAATTTACAGCATGGGCATCCGGGTGTCCCGGTGCCGCCGGAGGGCCTGGGCACAGGCGTCGATGTCCGCCTCGGTGGTGCCGGGGCCAAAGCTGAGGCGGATCACCCCGGCGGCCACCCGCTTGGGCAGCTTCAGGGCCGCCACGACGTGGCTGGGCTTGCCCTGGTGGCAGGCGGACCCGGCGGAGACGCAGATTCCCTGGCTTCCCAGGTCGTTGACGATGTTTCCGGCGGGCCAGCCCGCCAGGGACAGCGACAGAATGTGAGGAGCCGTCCCCGCCCCCACGCAAACCATGTCCGGTATGGCAAGCAGCTTCTCCCGGGCATAGGCGTGAAGGGCCTCCAAATGGGCCCGGTTCCGCTCCCGGCCCTCCAGGCGCAGCTCCGCCGCCCTGGCAAAGCCCGCGATCTGGGCCGTGGCCTCGGTGCCGGAGCGGAGGCCCCGTTCCTGCCCCCCGCCCGCCAGAAGGGGCCGGGGATTCCGCGCCCGGGGGCCGATGTACAGCGCGCCGACGCCCTTGGGCCCGCCGATCTTGTGGGCGGAAACCGTTACAAAATCCGCCCCCAGGGCCCTGGTGGAGAAGGTCCCCAGGCCCTGCACCGCGTCGGTGTGGAGGAGGGTCTTGGGATTTCGGGCGGCAAGGCCCCTGGCGATGTCCGCGACGGGGTACACGGTCCCCAGCTCGTTGTTCACCAGCATGACGGAGACGGCGGCGGTGTCGGGCCGGACGGCCTCTAAAACCTGCTCCGCCGTAAGACTGCCGTCTTGGTCCGGGGCGAGGTACGTGACCTCGCACCCCTCCCGCTCCAGCCATTTGCAGCACTCCAGCACGGCGCTGTGCTCCACCGCCGTGGTGACGATGTGGTTTCCAACGTGCCGGTTCTGCCACACGGCGGCCCGGAGGGCCCAGTTGTCCCCCTCGGTGCCGCAGGAGGTGAAATGCAGCCCCTCCGCCGGGCAGTCCAGCAGGGCGGCCACGGCCCTCCGCCAGTCCTCGACCCGCTTTTTCATTTCCGCGCCGAAGGGATACTGGGAGCTGGGATTTCCGTACCGCTCCGTCAGGACTTCTATCATGGCGTCCGCCACGGCCCGGGGGACGGGGGTGGTGGCGGCGTGATCCAGGTAAATCATTTGACAAAAAACTCCTTTCCAGGGGGCTTGCCCAAACCGGGGGATTCCAGTATAATAGGGCATGCCAAGCCATTATAGCGAACAATCTTACAAAGCGCAAGGAGAATCTGATCCACTATGAAAGTCGCCATCTACACCCTTGGCTGCAAGGTGAACCAGTACGAGACCCAGGCCATGGAGCAGGAGCTCCGGGCCCGGGGCCACGAGATGGTCCCCTTCGGCCAGGAGGCAGACGCCTACGTTATCAATACCTGCTCCGTTACCGCCGCCGGGGACCAGAAGTCCCGCCAGGCCGTCCACCGGGTTCGCCGGGAGCGCCCGGGGGCCGTGGTGGCCGTGTGCGGCTGCTGGTCCCAGACCCACGCCGCCGAGGCCCGGGCCCTGGGGGCCGACGTGCTGACGGGCACCGGGGACCGCATGGGCTTTTTAAGCCTTCTGGAGCAAGCCGTCCAAGAGCGGGAACGCAAGACCCCCCTGGAGGCCGTGGACCCGCCCTTTGAGCGGCGGCACTTTGAATGGCTCCCCGCCGGGGGGCTGGAGGGCCGGACCCGGGCTCTGCTGAAGGTGGAGGACGGCTGCGCCAACTTCTGCTCCTACTGCATCATCCCCTACGCCCGGGGCCCGGTGCGCTCTTTGCCCATGGGGGAGGCGGCGGTCCAGGCCATGGAGCTAAAAAACCAGGGCTATCAGGAGATCGTGCTGACGGGCATCGAGATTTCCTCCTGGGGCCGGGACCTCCACCAGGGGACCACCCTCATCGATCTGCTGGAGGCCGTCAGCGCCGCCGTGCCGGGCGTGCGCCTCCGGCTGGGAAGCCTGGAGCCCCGGACCATTACGGAGGAGTTCTGTCAGCGAGCGGCCATCCTGCCGGACCTGTGCCCCCAGTTCCACCTCTCCCTCCAAAGCGGCTGCGACGCCACCTTGCGGCGGATGCGGCGGAAATACGACACAAAGCGCTATCTCCAATCCGTGGAGCTTTTGAAAAAGACCTTCCGCCACCCCGCCGTCACCACGGACCTCATCACCGGCTTCCCCGGGGAGACGGAGGAGGAGTTCCAGGAGACCCTGGACTTTATTCAACAATGCGGCTTTGCCCGGATGCACATTTTCCCCTACTCCGAGCGTCCCGGCACCCCGGCGGCGGAGATGGAGCAGCTGCCTAAGGTCCTCCGGGCGGAGCGGGCCCATCGGGCGGCGGAGGTCGCCGCCGCCATGCGCCGGACCTATTTGGAGGAGTGCGTGGGCCGGACGGAGGAGGTGCTCTTCGAGCAGCCCGCCGGAAAGGAGGGCCTCTTCCTGGGCCACGCCCCCAACTACGCGGAGGTGCTGGTGAAGGGGGAGGACCTGCACAACCAGATCCGCCCTGTGTCCATCACCCGGACCGACGGGGAAACCCTCTTCGGGGAACTGAAGGAGTGAGGATATGAAAAGCCACTTTTTCGCCTACCTCTCCCGGATGCGGTTCATTCAGCGCTGGGCGCTGATGCGGAACACCGCGCCGGAGAACGTCCAGGAGCACAGCCACCAGGCCGCCGTCCTGGCCCACGCCCTGGCGGTGATCCGCAACGAGAAATTCGGCGGAACCGCCGACCCCGGAGCGGTGGCGGCGGCGGCGCTGTACCACGACGCCAGCGAGATTTTGACCGGGGACATGCCCACCCCCATCAAATACGACAACCCCGCCATCCAGCACGCCTATAAGGAGGTGGAGGCGGTGGCGGAGCGGAAGCTTCTGGCCATGCTGCCCCAGGAGCTGCGGGGGGCCTACGCCCCGGTGCTCACGGAGGTGAACCCGGAGGTGGAACGGCTGGTGAAGGCGGCGGACAAGCTCTCGGCGTACATCAAATGCGTGGAGGAATTGAAGGCCGGAAACGCCGAATTCCGGGACGCCGCCGCCCAGACGCGAAAGGCTCTGGAGAGCTATGGCCTGCCGGAGGTGGAATATTTTCTGGAGACCTTCATGGACAGCTTTTCTCTGACCCTGGACCAGCTGAAATAAGAATCTTCAATCACGCCGGGGCGGGAACCTTTTTCCCGCCCCCGCCGTCTAAAGGAACACAACAAGATTTGGAGGGATGACCATGAAACGCCTGCTTTCCCTGACCCTGGCCGCCGCCCTGCTGGCGGCGCTGACCCTGCCCGCCACCGCGGCGGAGGAATCCCAGGACGCTCGCCTGGCCAAGGTCACCGCCCTGGTGAAGGAGGCCCTGGCCCTGGACACGGAGGCTTATGAGACCTTCCGGGGCAGTTTGTCCGAGGAATTGGTCCCCGCCTGGGACTTGAGCTGGGAGGGGGAACGGCGCTCCCTCTCCGTCTCCGCCCTGGAGGACGGCACCGTCGTCAGCCTCTCCCGCTGGGAATCCCGGGCCTCCACCCCCGCTTCCAACGGAGGGGGCTTCCCCTCCTTCCCGGAAAACGGCGGCGCGGAGGACCGGGCGGCGGCGGAGGCCTTCCTGGCCCGGGTCCTGCGGAAGGGAGAAGCCGTGGAGTTGAGCGGCCCGGAGGGCGCGTCCTCCCTGGGGGGCTCCTCCAGCGCCTGGTCCGGGACCCTCATTTTAAACGGCCTGCCCTCTCCCCTCCACTACTCTATCCGGGTGGAGGACGGACTGGTGGAGCATTTCAGCCGGGACGTGCCGGAAACCTCCGCCATCGGCAGCGTGCCCGGGCCGGAGGCCGACGCCTCTGCCGATGAGGCGGAAGATAAGCTAGCCGAAACCCTGAAGCTCCAACTGGAGTATGTCCGGGAACCCGGCAGCGCCAAGGCCGTCCTCCGCTATGTGCCGGAGGCGGGGGCCCACACCTTCCTGGCGGACGCCAAAACCGGGGAACTGATAGACCTGACGGAGCTGGAAGAGCAGCTGCGCCTGGGCTACCGCTCCGCGGGAGGAGCCAACGCCGCCCCCTCCGCCAAGGCGGCGGACACAGCCGCCGAGGAGGCGGGCCTCACCAAGGCAGAACAGGAGGGCATAGCGCAAATGGAGGGCGTGCTGCCCAAGGAGGAGCTGGACAAGGCCCTCCGGGCGGAGAGCGCCTACGGCCTCCGGGGCTATGCCCTGACCGGCTCGTCCTATGGGGTGGAGCCCGGGAAGGAGGGCGCGGCGGGCCGGGTTCTCTGCACCCTGCGCTACGCCCGGACCGACGGCGGAGAGCGCCTGAGCCGGAACATCACGGTAGACGCCAAGACCGGCGCGGTGGAGAGCGTCCAGTCCTCCGCCCCCTGGGGCCGGGAGCGGACGCTTACAGAAGAGGCGGCCCAGAAAAAGGCGGAGGCCTTTTTGAAAGCCCTCTGCCCGGACCGGGCCCTAGCCCTCTATGAGGACGCCGCCTATGCCGTCCCCATCGCCCGGGGACAGGACCAGGCCCCCTATTACCGCTTCCGCTTCGCCCGGACGGTGAATGGCCTGCCCTTCCCGGAGAACTCCTATTGGGTTTCCATCGACGCGGCGGACGGGTCCGTCTACGGCCTCTCCGGCGACTGGGACGAGGACGCCGCCTTTGACGACGCCAACGGCCTCATTTCCATGGAAACCGCCCTCTCCGCCTGGGCGGGGACCTATGAAGCGGCGCTGGCCTACCGGAATGTCCCCCAGAAGCTCACCAAGGCCGACCCGGCCCAGGCGAAGCTGCTGGAGCAGGGCCTGGAATACTACTACGCCCTCCGCCTGACCTACGGCCTGGAGCGGGAGCCGTCTTACTCCGGCGTGGACGCCAAGACCGGCGCGCTGGTCCGGGAGGAGCGGGGAGCCCTTCGGGAACCCCTTTCCTATGACGACCTGGACAAGAGCTCCGCCAAGGCGGATATCGAGAAGCTGGCCCAGTACGGCGCGGGCTACGCCGGGGGCAAGTTCCGTCCCAGCAAGAACGTGACCCAGTGGGAGCTGGTGGCCCTGGTCTACAGTCTCCAGGGCACGGCCCTGGAGCCGGAGGCCGCGGACAAGGACAGCCGGGAGAACGCCTATTACAGCGCCTACCGCCTCGGGCTCCTCCGCCCGGCGGAGCGGGACGACAATGCCGTCCTGAGCCGGGCGGACGTGGTGCGAATGCTGCTGGACGCCGCGGGCTACGGCCCCGCCGCCCGGCTGGGGGGAATCTACACCTGCGCCTACAGCGACAAGGGAAGCATTCCCGCGGAAGAGTTGGGCTACGCCGCCCTTGCCCAGGCCCTGGGACTGGCCTCCGGGACCTACGCCGGAAGCCGGACCGCCACCCGGGGGGAGGCGGCCTCCATGCTCTGCCGGGTGTTGGAGCGGGCGGCCTGAGCATAAGAAGCGGGGACTGCCGGAAGGCAGTCCCCTTTTTGCCCTTATTTCGCTTCCAGGATGCCGGCCAGCCGGTCCAGCGCCTCCCCCGCGTCGGGGCCCTCGGCGGTCAGCGCCACCTCGCCCTGATCCCGCATCAAGGAGAGGAAGCCAAGAAGGCTCTTGGCGTTGACGCAGTGCCCGCCCCGGGCAATGGTAATCTGACTGGCGAAGCCGCTGGCCGCCTTGATAAAGCTGGTGGCGACCTGGTCCAGCTGTTCCTCCGGGATCTGTACGACTGCCGTACGATTCATGTGCCCACTCCGTTCCGTCAAATAATTGGAGCTAGTATACCATGCTTTCCGGCGGATGCCAATTTTTATTAAAGAAGTTTTCGACGGCCGGCCCATTTTCGTCGTCTCTCCAAAAACCCCGCCGGAGACCGGGCTGGAAATTGTAAGAAATTCTTAAGGGTTTTGTCAAGCCGTTCGTAAGATTTTCCTGTTACCATGAGGAAAACCCAGGCGCTGCCCCGTATATATAGGGAAACCGCGGGACGCCGCCGGGGAAAAAAGGAGACGGTTTTATGAAACGCGCGTGGATTTCCCTGACCCTGGCCCTCTGCCTGCTTTTGACCGCCTGCGCCGCCCCGGCGGAGCCGGAGGGCAAATGGGACCCGGCCCTGAAAAACGCCCTGGGGCTGACCCCGGAGCAGCGGCTGGAGGACTACGACTACTTTGTCAAAACCCTCAAGGACAGCTACCTCTGCCTGGGCGTTCACGACCGGGAGAACCCGGAGGAGCCGGCGGAGGAGGTCTTTGCGGATTACCGGAAGATGATTCTTGAAAACGACAGCGACGAGGCCTTCTACTCCGCCATTTACAGCTCCCTCTACCGTCTGGGGCCCTATGGACACCTCTGGATCATCGAGCCGGAGGACTACCAGAGGATGCTGGACTGGTGCCGGACGGAGGACACCACTGGCCGGGAGCGGTGGAAGGAGCTTATCGAGGCCTCGGAGGAATCCTACAAGACGCTGAAAGCCTATCTGGACGCTCTGGGAGACGAGGACGTCGGCTCCTGGAGCGGCGGCGAGGCGGGGGAGAACCTTCGCACTCTCCTGTTGCCGGAGGCGGGGGTCGCCTATTTGAAGGTGGACAGCTTCCTGACGGACTATGACCCGGACTATTCAAAAGAGGCCCAGGCCATCCGGGACTTCTACGACGCCGCCGGGGACTGCACGGACCTCATCATCGACCTGACGGACAACAGCGGCGGAAACGAGGGCTACTGGCAGAACCTGCTGACGGCTCCGCTGGCGGACGGGCCTCTGTCCTGCACGAACTACGCTCTGCTGGCGGACAGCGAGAACAACCGGCCTTACATCGACAATGTATTCGCCCCCTCGGACCTGCGTCCCATCGAGGAGCTGCCGGAGCTTCCCAAGCTGGAGCGGCAGGGCCTGGAGGCCGCCACCCACTTTGTGGAGAGCACCCTCCGGGTGGAACCGGCGGCAAAGCGGGCGGCGTTCCATGGCCGGGTGTGGCTTCTGGTGGGGCCCATGGTCTACTCCGCCAGCGAGTCGTTCGCCGTGTTCTGCCAGGCCACGGGCTTTGCCACCCTGGTGGGAAGCCAGACCGGCGGGGACGGCATCGGGGCCCTGGACCCGGTGATGCTGCGCCTGCCCAACAGCGGCATTTTAATCCAGTATACAATGATGTACGGCCTGAACCCGGACGGCAGCAGCAGCGAGGAGGCGGGCACCACGCCGGACGTCCTCTCCCCGGCGGGAGAGCCGGCGCTGGTGACGACCCTCCGGGCTATCCAGGCGGCCCGGGGATAGGGAAACGGGGAGGGGGCAACCGCCCCCTCCCGGGCCCTTTGGGGCCCTTCGGAGAAAATTTGAAAAAAGGCTTGACTTTGGGAAAAGCTCTGGTATAATAACTACTGTTCTTTGTTGAGAAACGCTATAACTGTATCGGTAGAAGCAATCGGCAACGATGGAGAAGTCGCCTAGTTGGTCGAGGGCGCATGATTGGAAATCATGTAGGCCCCTAAAGGGTCTCGAGGGTTCGAATCCCTCCTTCTCCGCCATCAAAAACCCTGTAACCACAAGGCTTAATAGTGACAAGTAACTATTCGCCGCAGAGGGCGGCGTGACCGAGTGTCACGCCGTCTTTCTGCGTCCATAGGTAGTTTCCGTTATAACAGGTTTGCTGATTTCCGGTACTTCTACTTCCTCCAGGAAGTTGAAAACGATTTTGACCTTCTGCGTCCGCTTGCCGCTGGACTTGTCCGGGGCGTAAACGATGATCTGCTTGACGAACTCGTTCACGATGGTCGGCGTCAGCTCCGGGATGTCCACATACTTCTCCATCAGGGCGAGGAACTGGTCAACATTGTCCTCCATTTCCTCGCGGGTCGCAACCCAATCCTCAAGGCCGGTGACCTCGTTGCTGAGCGCCGCCTGCTCCGCCTCGTAGCCCTCCAGCATCTTCTGGTAACGCTCCTGGCTCAGATCGCCGAGTACCATATCCTCATAGATACGGGTGATGAGCTTGTCGATGTCCGCCAGCCGCTTCTTCGCTTTTTCCAGCCGCCGCTTGTCCTCCCGGATGGACTTCTCCTGTTCGTCCCTCCGGCACATCAGCCAGTCCTCTTGAAAGCCCTCCACATCGGCCCGGATATAGTCCGTCACGGCCCGGATGCGTTCCAGCACCACATCCCGCAGAACATCCTCCCGGATATAGTGCGCCGAACAGGTTCCCCGTCCGCTCTTGTACTTGGCGCAGACGTAGTGATCCTGCTTGCCGTCGAAGTTCTTACAGGTGGCGAAGTGAAGTTTGCTTCCGCAGTCGGCGCAGACCACCAGACCAGAGAACAGCCCCTGCCGCTCCGCCTTGGTCATGCGGCGCTTGTGCTGGCGAAGTTCCTGCACCCTGTCCCACTGCTCCTGCGTGATAATGGCCTCCTGCGCTCCAGGCAAAATGAACATATTCTCCAAGGCGTTGGGGATGCGCTTCTTGAGCTTATAGGACTTGGAGTAGGTCTTGAAATTGCAGATGCAGCCAGTGTACTCCATCCGTTCCAGGATACCGGCAACAGACTGTTCTACCCAGTGGCAGGGACGCTCCGGCATGGGCTTGCCCTTGCGCTGGGCGTAGAGTGCCTTGGTAGTCAGCACACCATCCGCTTCCAGAATTCGGGCAATCTGGCTCGGCCCCTTTCCGGCAATCGCCAGGTCAAAGATACGCTTGACCACCGGGGCGGCATCCTCGTCCAGAATCCAGTGGTCTTTGTCCTGCGGGTCAGACCGGTAGCCATAGGGCGGCTTGCCCAGGTGCTTGCCGCTGGTGCCACGGGTTTTCATCACAGAACGAACCTTTTTGCTGGTATCTTTGGCGTAAAAATCGTTAAAAAGGTTACGAAACGGGGTGAAATCGTCAGTTCCCCTGGCACTGTCCACACCATCATTGACGGCAATGAACCGCACATCGAAGCTGGGAAAAACGATTTCCGTATACCGACCCACCTGCAAATAGTCGCGCCCGAAACGGCTCATGTCTTTGACGATCCAGGTGCCGACCAAGCCCTGCTCCACAAGGGAAAGACCCTCCTGGACGCCGGGACGGTTGAAGTTCGTTCCGGTATACCCGTCATCCACCAGAATGCGGGTGTTCGTGAAGCCCTGGTCAGCGGCGTATCTGGTCAGAATGGCCCTCTGATTGGCAATCGAATTGCTCTCCCCATCAAGGGTATCCTCGTTACTGAGGCGGCAGTACAAAATCGTGATTTTCTGCTGATCCACGTTGTCTTCTCCTTTCTTCTGTGGGTCAGCTGACAGTACCGTAGTGCATGGCTCCATTGTAACATGATCCAGCCGCTTTGTCGACATCAAACCGCCCCCTTATCCGAAAAAATCAGGCGGCGCATCATGCCGGGGAGCGGCTCGTCTCCGCCGCATTCCGTCTCGATGATATACCAGGTGTTACCGATTTTGCGTGTCACTTTGCAGGAGAAGGGATTCCGCAGGCCGCGCTCTTTGTACCAGTCCTCAATAAAATCAGCGGGCGCATCGAATATCGGCTCATAGCAGGCGCACAGGTCAATAGGTTCGTACACATAGTTTTCAAAATCGTTCAATAAAGTACCTCCATAATTCATAGTCTGTTGGTTCCGGGTCAGGCATCCTTCCGCCGGACCCACTGAATGTCATAGCCCAGCGCGTCGGCAAGCTGGACAGCCTCCTTGTAGCGGAGGGACTCCCGCTGGAGCTTGTTGGACAGGTTGGACACGCTGTCCGACCAGCCGTACACATCGGAGAGTACGTCCACCACCTCCT
>CAQXTN010000042.1:0-15891 GCA_948916585.1 uncultured Oscillibacter sp.
AATTCCTTCGCCTTCACCCGCGAACCGCTTTGCTGGGTTCGCGGGTGATTTTTTTACGGGGGACGAAGGACGAGGGACGGGAGACGAAGGACGAGAGACGAGGGACGTAGGACGAGGGATGAGAGACGGGGGAGGGCGATTTGAGAGGGCTATTGGGCGTTCTCTAGCGCGTCCATTTCCCGGAGGGCACGGAGCTGGATGGGGATTGCGCAGAGGAGGGTTAGGATATCCGCCGCCGATTGGGTCATCTCCACCCCCAGCAAGCCCAGGGAGCGGGACAGGATGTACACCAGGGGGATGAAGAAAATACCCTGGCGGGACATGGCCACGAAGGTGGCCCCGGCGGTCTTGCCGATGGTTTGGAGCATCATGTTGCTCATGACAATCCAGCTGGAAAGGCACAAGGTGACGCACTGGAAGCGCAGGGCCATGGCCCCGATTTCAATGACCTCCGAATCGTCCCGGAAGAGGGCGATGAGCTGGGGCGCGAAGGCAAAGCCCAGGGCGCTGACCGCCAAAAGGAAGCCGAAGGAGGTCTTTACGCAGAACCAGAAGCCCTGCTTTACCCGGTGGTAGAGCTTCGCGCCGTAGTTGAAGCCGCAGACGGGCTGGAAGCCCTGGCCGAAGCCAATCATGGTGGACCCGCCGAACATCATGATGCGCTGGACCACCCCCATGGCGGCGATGGCCGCGTCGCCATAGGGCCCGGCGGCCCGGTTCAGGCAGATGGTGGCCACGCTGGCAAGACCCTGCCTCGCCAAAGAGGGGAGGCCCCCCCGGACGATTTGGACATAATAGGGGAGCTTCAGCTGGACCCGGGAGATGTGGATATGGAGATTGCCCCCCTTGGCGCAGCCCGCCAGGAGGAGGCAGAAGCTGACAAACTGGCTGATGATGGTGGCCCAGGCCGCCCCGGCCACCCCCAGGCCGAAGGTAAAGATCAGCAGGGGGTCCAGGCCGATGTTCAAAACCGCGCCGCTGGCGATGCCCACCATGGCATAGGCCGCCGAGCCTTGGTAGCGCAATTGGTTGTTCAGCACCAGGGAGGAGGTCATCCAGGGGGCCCCGAAGAGGATGACCCGGAGGTAGGCCTTCGTATAGGGCAGGATGGTAGCGGTGGAGCCCAGGAGCATGGCCAGGGGCTCCAGGAAGAGCTGACCCAAAAGGCAGATCAGCAGCCCCGCCGCCATGGCGGCGAAAAAGCCGGTGGCGGCCATGTTGCTGGTCTCCTCGTAGTTCTGCTTTCCCAGCTCCCGGGAGATGAAGTTGCCGCTGCCGTGGCCGAAGAAGAAGCCCACCGCCTGGATGATGGCCATGAGGGAGAACACCACTCCCACCGCCCCGGTGGCGCTGTTGCTTTTCAGCATGCCCACGAAGAAGGTATCCGCCATGTTGTAGAAGGAGGTAACCAGCATGCTGATGATGCAGGGCAGGGCCAACCGGCAGATCAGGCGGCTGACGGGAGTCTCGGTCATCTGGTGGAATTTTTGTTCCTGCTTTTCGTCCAAGTGGTCGTCCATATCGGGCCCCGCCTTTCTCTTTCTGTTCGTTATATGCAACCAGTATAACACGGCCCGTCCCGGAACGGAAGCGGGATTTTTACCAAAAGCGCCGGGACGGCGGACGGCCCCGCCGCATAGAATGAGCTAGGTCCCCGGAAAGCCGGGACCAATTTCCAGGAAACGAGGGATTCCCTTTGCGTATCAACGAGGCCTATGAGCACGCGGCCATTCTCCCCTGCCCGGGAGAGGACAGCGGCTGCAATAAAATCGTGACCCAATGCGTGGACGTCACCGCGCCGGTGACCTTGGTCCCCACCGCCTCCCTGGGCACCGTTACGGTTGCCTGCCAGGGCGTGCCGGTGGTAAACTGCGCGACCGACCCCTGCGGAACCTCCAGCACCATCACCGTCACCCAGCGGGTCTGCGTCACCATCCCGGTGCGCTATGACGTGAGCATGAATACCTGCGACCCCACCATCTCCTGCGCCGACGGCGGGTCCTGCGGGCCCTGCTCCCCCTGCGGCTGCAAGGCGTAACGGTCCATAAAAAAACCCGGCCGCAAAGCGGCCGGGTTTTTCAACCGGATTCCTCACTCCGCCAGGAGCTTCAGGCCAGCCAGATAGCCCTGGACGCCCCGGCCCCGGATGCTGCCGACGCAGGCGTCCCGGATGTAGGAGACGTGGCGGAATTCCTCCCGGGCGTCGGGGTCTGAAATATGGACCTCCACCGTGGGAATGCCCACGGACTTCACCGCATCCAGCAGGGCGATGCTGGTGTGGGTGTAGGCTCCGGGGTTAATCAGGATGCCGTCCACCTTGTCGAAGTAGGCCTGCTGGATGGCGTCCACCAAATCCCCCTCGTGGTTGGACTGGAAGAAGGAGACCGTTACCCCCAGCGTTTCCGCCTCGGCGGTGATCATATTCTCCAGATCCACGTAGTCCGTGTTGCCGTAGATTTCCGGCTGGCGGATGCCCAGCAAATTCATGTTGGGGCCGTTGATCACCAGGATGCGCTTCTTTTTCTCACTCATAAAAATCCCTCCAAATTTCTCCGGCGGCTTCCGCCGGGCTGTTGACGTTCCAAATCTCCCGGTCCGCCGCCGCCCGGTACAGCGGGTCCCGGAGGCGCTCCATCTCCTCCAGCTTCCCGGCCTGGGAGAGGGGGCGGCCCTCGGTGGGCAGGTCCTCCAGCCTCCGCCGGAGGCGGTACACCCGGCCCGTGCGGCGCATGGCGGCCCGGTTCTCCTCCCGGAGGACGGCTCCGCCGCCGGTCGCGATGATCTGCCCGCTCTTGGCGCAGGCCTCCGTTAAAACCTCGTGCTCCAGCCGCCGGAAAGCGCCCTCTCCCTGGGAGGCGAACATCTCCGGGATGGACATGCCCGCCCGGCGGGCGATTTCCCCGTCCAGGTCCACGAAGGGTTTCCCGGACCGCTCCGCCAGGAGCTTGCCCACGGTGGTCTTGCCGCTGCCGGGCATCCCCACCAGCACGAGGTTGGTCATCTCCCGCCAAAGCCGGGCGGTGATGGCCTCCGTCTCCCCGTCGGGGATGGGCTTATCAAAAAACAGCTCCTCCGCCCGCTTGGCCTGGTGGACCAGCATGGAAAGCCCCCCGGCATGGCGGAGGCCCAGCGCCTCCGCCTGTAAAAGGAGGTCCGTCCGCCCGGGGTTGTAAATCACGTCCGCCACGTCCGTCAGGCCCGGGAGGCGGCGCGGGTCCACAGGGGCCCCGTCCATATGGGGCCACATGCCCACGGGGGTGGTGTTGATGAGGACCTCCGCGCCGCCGTGGCGGTCCGGCAGGGTTTCATAATTGTCCGGCCCGGAGCGGGAGATCACCGCGATCTCCCGGGCTCCCTCCCTCCTCGCCGCCGCCTGGGCGGTGAGGGAGGCCCCGCCGCCGCCCAGGATCACCACGTTCTTTCCCTTGAGAGAAATCCCCGCCCGGCGGAGCATATACAAAAAGCCGTCGATGTCCGTGTTATAGCCCGCCAGCTTCCCGTCCCGGCGGACCAGGGTGTTTACGCTTCCAATGGCCTCCGCCGCCGGGTCGATCACGTCGCAGAATCTCATCACGTCCCGCTTGTAGGGAATCGTGACGTTCAGCCCGCCGACGTCCTCCCGGCGGAGAAAATCCCCCAGCTGCTCGGGCTCCAGCTCAAAGAGGCGGTAGCCCTCGCGGCCCAGGGCCTTGTGGATGGGAACGGACCAGCTGTGGCCCAGGCGGCGGCCCAGAAGGCCGTAACACTTTTCGCTCATACTTCCGCGTAGTTCCCCAGGAAGTGGAACCGGGCGCAGCTGCGCTCCATCTCCTCCAGGCAGGCCCGGACGCTGGGGTCCCGGAGGTCCGCCTCCAGCTCGATGAAGAAGATGAACTCGAAGTCGCTGCCGCTGACAGGGCAGGACTCCAGCTTGGTCATGTTGATATCCAGGGCCGCCAGCTTGGAGAGCATCTCATACAGGGCCCCGGGCTTGTTCTCAAAGGCGATAATCAGGCTGACCCGGCTGGCTCCGGCGTAGATGGCCGGGTCCTTGGCCACGCAGATGAAGCGGGTGTAGTTGTTGTCGCTGTTTTGGATTTGGCCGTTGACGCACTCCAGGCCGTACAGCGCCGCGCAGGGGTGGGAGGAGATGGCGGCGGCGCGCTTATTTCCCGACTCGGCCACCAGCTTCGCCGCCACGGCGGTGTTGTCGCAGGGGATGACCTTGACTCCCTTGAGGCCGTCTAAGAAGCGGCCGCACTGGCCGATGGCCTGGGGATGGGAGTAGATTTCCGTAATCTCCTCCGGCTTCACCCCCGGGAGGGCCAAAAGCTCATGGCGGATGCAAAGCCGGGTGGAGCGGACGATGGTCAGGCTGTGCTCCTGCAAAAGCTCATACACCGCCCGGACGGAGCCGTTGGAGCTGTTTTCAATGGGCAGCACGCCGAACCTGCAAAAGCCCGCCTCCACAGCGGAGACCACCGCGTCAAAGGTCTTGACGTACATGATGCCGCCCCGGGGGAACATCTTGTCACAGGCCGCCTGGGAATTGCCCCCCTCGATGCCCTGACAGGCGACCAATCCCGTCTGGGGGAAGAGCTGGTCCCGGTTTTCAAGGCACGCCCGGACCTGGGCCCCCACCTTGGTGGGCGCGTCGATGAGCTCCGCCTGGCGGGACCGGGCCAGCTCGAACAGGGTGGAGAAGAGGTGGTAGGCGTAGCGCTCCCGGCTTCCGGCGCTCTCCGTCACCTTGGCCAGCACCGCCCGCTCCCGCTCCTTGTTCAAAATGGGGAGATGGTGCTCGTTTTTATAGGCGGCGACTTCCTCCGCCAGGTCCATGCGCTCCAGAAAGAGCTTCAGCAATTGCTCGTCTACGGCGTCAATCTTGGCGCGGATATCAGAAAGTTCCATGATTTCCCTCCAACAGCATATCCAAAAGTACGGCGGCCGTCACCGCCTCCACCACCGGCACCGCCCGGTGGGCCACGCAGGGGTCGTGCCGCCCGTGAACGGCCAGCTCCGCCGCCTCCATCCGGGAGAGGCGGACGGTTTTCTGGGCCTTCCCAATGGACGGCGTGGGCTTCACCGCCGCCCGGAGCACCAGGGGCATCCCCGTGGTGATGCCCCCCAGGACGCCTCCGGCGCGGTTGGTCTCCGCCCGGATTTTGCCGTCCTCCAGGGTAAAGGGGTCGTTGTTCTCCGAGCCCCGGAGCTCCGCCGCCCGGAAGCCCTCGCCAAACTCCACGCCCTTCACGGCGGGGATGCCGAAAAGGGCCGCGGCCAGGCGGTTCTCTACGCCGCCGAACATGGGCTCTCCCAGCCCGGGCGGCAGGCCGGCGGCGGCGCACTCGATGACGCCCCCCACGCTGTCCAAATCGTTCCTCGCCTCCAAAATAGCGGCGCGCATCCGTTCCCCCACCTCCTCGTCCAGGACGGGGAAGGGCTTGGCGGCGATTTCTGAAAAGAGCGCCGCCGTGGGGTACAGGGGGAAGGGCCGGTCGCGAATCCCCGCCACAGAGGCCAGGTGGGCCCCCACGAAGATTCCCCGGCGGGCCAGAATCTGCTTGGCAATCCCTCCGGCCACGCACAGGGGCGCCGTCAGCCGCCCGGAGAAGTGGCCCCCGCCCCGCATGTCGGCGTGGCCGCCCCACTTGGCCCAGGCGGTGAAATCCGCGTGGCCCGGCCGGGGCTTGTCGGCAAGCTCGCCGTAGTCCTTCGAGTGCTGGTCCGCGTTTTTTATCACGGCGCACAGCGGCGCGCCGCAGGTCTTTCCCCCCTCCAGGCCGGAGAGGAACTCCGGCACGTCGGTTTCCTTCCGGGCGGTGGAGAGGGGGCCCGTTCCCGGCCTCCGGCGGTCCAGGAAGCGCTGGAGCTCCTCCAGGTCAATCGCCTCCCCGGCGGGGAGGCCGTCCACCACCACGCCGATGGCCTTTCCGTGGGACTGGCCGAAGACGCTGACGCGGAGAATGTTACCAAACTCAGAGGACATGGACCGCACCTCCCAGGTTCTCGTAATCCCGCCAGAAGTTGGGGTAGGACTTTTTCACCGCCTCCGCCCCCCGGATGACGACAGGCCCCTGGCACCGGGTGGCGGCGATGGCGGCGGCCATGACGATTCGGTGGTCGTTGGCCCCGTCCACCACGCCGCCGGGAAGGGTGGAGACGCCGTAAACCGTCAGTCCGTCCTCCTCCTCGCTGACCGCGCCCCCCAGGGCTTTCAGCATCCGGGCCACGGTTGTCAGGCGGTCGCTCTCCTTCAGGCGGAGGCGGGCGGCGTGGGTGAAATGGGTGGTCCCCCGGCGGACGGCGGCCATGACCGCCAGGGGCGGCAGGAGGTCCGGGCAGTCGGAGAGGTTGATTTTCACCTCGCCCGTAAGGGCCAGCTTTTTGTAGTGGCCCACCACCGCCGCGTCCCCCTGGGCCGACTGGCCCTTGAGGCCCCGAAGCCGCAGGTTGCTTCCCAGGGAGAGGGCGGCGTACCAAAAGGCCGCCTGGGACCAGTCCGCCTCCACAGTCTCCTCAAAGGGGCTGTAAATCCCCGGCTCGACGCCAAAGCCGTTCAGCGCCGGGGACCAGCGGACATGGACGCCGCACCGGGCCAGCACGCCCATGGTCATGGAGGTGTAGGAGGCGGATTCCAGCTTCGTGGTGCTGATCACCACGCTGGGCCCCTCCAGCAGGGGCAGGGCCATCAAAAGGCCGGTGAAAAACTGGCTGGACACGTCCCCCCGGAGGCGGTATTCCCCGGGGGAAAGGCTCCCCCGGACGGTGAGGGTGCCGTCCTCCAGGGCGTAGGAAATCCCCCGCCGGTCAAAGAGGTCGAAATAGGGCTGCTGGGGCCGCTCCATCAGCCGTCCCCGGCCGGTGAACACGCCCCCCTGGTCCACCGTCAGGGCAATGGGAATCAAAAAGCGCAGGGTGGACCCGGATTCCCCGCAGTCGAACTGGGGCAGGTCCCCGAAGAGACGGCGCTCCCCGCCGATTCCGGCAATTTGAAGGCGGTCCTCCCTGGTCTCCCAGGAGGCCCCCAGGGCCTCCATACAGCGGAGGGTGGCCTCGATATCCTCGGAGAAGGCCACGTTCTTGACCACGCTGGTCCCCGCCGCCAGGGCGGCGGCGAGAATCCAGCGGTGAGCCAGGGACTTGCTGGGAGGCGGCGTGACCACGCCGGAGAGGCGGCGGGGGGTGATCTTGACGTCCATCTACGCCTCCCATCCCGCCCGGATGACGGGCAGCAGTTCCGCCACGGGCACGGTTTTCAATTCGCACAGGCCGATGCGCTTTGGAACCACCAGGGTGATGCTTCCGCCGGAGCGCTTCTTATCCGCAAGCGCCGCCTCCGCCAGGGCCTCCGGGGAGAACTGCGTGGAGACGGGCAGGGCGTTTTTCGCAAGACACGCGCCGATTCGATTGGCGATGGGCTCCTCCGTCCACTCTAGGGCCTCGGCGGCCCGGGCGATTATGGCCAGCCCCGCCGCCACGGCGTGGCCGTGGGGAACCGTATATCCGCTGCATTTTTCAATGGCGTGGCCCACGGTGTGGCCCAGGTTCAAGAGCTTCCGCTCTCCCTGCTCCTTCTCGTCCCGCTCCACCACTCCGGCCTTGTATTCCACGCACCGGGCGATAACCTCCGCCGGGTCCGCTTTCAGCGTGCCGTCCTCAAAGAGGGCGAACAGGCCCTCGTCGCAGAGGACCCCGGTTTTCACCGCCTCCGCCGCCCCGTCGGCAAAGACCTCTGGCGGCAGGGTTTTCAGGCAGTCCGTATCGCACAGCACGGCGGCGGGCTGGAGGAAGGCCCCGGCCAGATTCTTCCCGGCCTTTAAGTCAATGGCGGTCTTGCCCCCCACGGAGGAGTCCACGGCGGAGAGCAGGGTCGTCGGCATCTGCGCATACCGGACGCCCCGGAGGTACACGGCGGCGGCAAAGCCCGCCATGTCCCCCACCACGCCGCCGCCCAGGGCGACGAGGCAGTCGGAGCGGGTCAGGCGCTCCTTTGCCAGAAACTCCAGGATGTCCAACAGGGTGGAGAGGTTCTTGCTCTCCTCCCCGGCGGGAAATTCAAAGGTACTGACGGCATAGCCCGCCGCTTTTAAGCTCTCCGTTACCGTCTCCAGGTACAGCGGCCCCACGATGGAATCCGTGACCACCGCCATATGGCAGGGGGGAACGGCCTCCCGCAGCCGCTGGCCGCAGTCCTTCAAAAGGCCTGGGCCGATGGCGGCCGTATAGGCGGGAACGGTGTTCACCCGTATCTCTTTATAGTCCGGCATGGGCGGTCCTCCTTCAATTTCCTCCGGCGGTGGCTTTCAGCTCCCGGCCCTCCCGGAGAAGGGCCCGGACCCGCTCCGCGTCGCCGGATTTCAGGGCCTGGGAATAGGCGGTGAGGTTCTCAATCAGAATATCCAGCTCCTTCACCAAATAGTCCGCGTCGTCCAAAAACAGCTCCGTCCACATGTCCTCGTCCAGCCGGGCCACCCGGGTCATGTCCTGGAAGCTTCCGGCGGAAAAGCCCCGGCGGCGCTGGGCCTCCGGCGATTTTACATAGGCGCTGGAGGTGATGTGGGCCAGCTGGGAGGTGAAGGCGATGATGCGGTCGTGCTCCTCCGGGTCCGAGAAGGTGAGCCCGGCAAAGCCGATGTCCAGGAAGAAGGCTTTCAGCGTCTCCAGAAGCTGCATATCCGTCCGCTTGTCCGGGGTGAGAATCATGGAGGCCCCCACGTACAAATCCTCGGAAGAGGCGGTGAAGCCGCCCCGCTCCCGTCCCGCCATGGGGTGCCCGCCGATGTAGGCAAAGCCATGTTCCTCCGCCAGGGGGGCCAGGGCCTCCACCACCACCCGCTTCACGCCGCACAGGTCCACCACGATGGCGGATTTGGCGATCTGGCCCGCGTGGTCCCGCACCCACTTCACCGCCGCGCCGGGGCAGATGGCAACCAGGAGCAAATCGCACCGGGGCAGGTTCTCCTCCGTCAGGGGGCCGTCGATGGCCCCGCTCATCCGGGCCAGGGCCATGGTCTCCTGGTCCAGGTCCGCGCCGTAGACGGTGTGGGCCGTCCGGGCCTTGACGCTTTTCGCCATGGAGCCGCCGATGAGCCCCAGGCCCACAATGCCGACGTTCATCTCCCGCCCTCCTTACTCGTTGTCCAGCTCCCGCATCACGGCGTGGAGCTTCAAAAGCTTCTTCGCCAGGGGGTCAAAGACCTCCGGCTTCAAGGACTGCGGCCCGTCGCACAGGGCGTGGGCCGGGTCGTTGTGGACCTCAATCTGGAGCCCGTCGGTCCCCGCCGCCACGGCGGCCCGGGCCATGGGCTCCACCAGCCAGTACTTGCCCGTGGCGTGGCTGGGGTCCACGATGATGGGCAGGTGGGTGAGCTGGCGCATCACCGGAATGGCGGAGAGGTCCAGGGTGTTCCGGGTGTAGCTCTCGAAGGTGCGGATGCCCCGCTCGCAGAGAATCACGTGCTCGTTTCCGCTGGCCATGACGTATTCGGCGCTCATCAGCCACTCCTCGAAGGTGGCGGACATGCCCCGCTTGATCATGACGGGCTTGTCCTGGTGGCCCACGGCCTTCAAAAGGTCGAAGTTCTGCATATTCCGGGCCCCGATCTGGATGACGTCCACGTCCTGAAAGAGGGGCAGCTGGGTCACGTCCATCAGCTCCGTCACAATGGGAAGCCCCGTCTCCTGCCGGGCGGTCTTCAAGTACTCCAGGCCCGTGGCCCCCAGGCCCTGGAAGGCGTAGGGGGAGGTCCGGGGCTTGAAGGCCCCGCCCCGGAGCATGGTGGCCCCGCTGGCCTTCACCGCCTTGGCGATGGCCACCACCTGCTCCTCGCTCTCCACGGAGCAGGGGCCCGCCATGATGGTCAACGTGCCGCCGCCGATCTGGGTGTTCCCCACGGGGATGACGGTATCCTCCGGGTGGAACTTCCGGTTGGCGTTCTTATAGGGCTCCTGGACCCGCTTCACGTCCTCGACGATATCCAGGGCGGCGATGAGGTCGATGTCCAGCTTGGAGGTGTCTCCCACCAGGCCCAGGATGGTGTTGGCCTCGCCGATGCTGGTGTGGATGGTGACGCCCTTTTCCTGGAGCCAGGAGATGAGGCTGTCCAATTGGTCCCGGTTGGGGTTGTGCTTCAAAATGACAATCATGGCGGATTCCTCCTAATGAAAATTTGTTTCCAGGGAAACGCAAAAAGGCCCGCAGCCGGTTTGGCTGCGGGCCGCTTCGTACATCGCGTCCTAAATCAGGACCGGAAGCTCACACACGCTCGGTTTCAGCCAAACCACGAAAAGCCTTACCAAACTTGGTAAAGCTAAAGTAGAAATAGCCGTATTCAGCGGTGCGGGCAATGGCGGTCATGGCTGGGTTCCCCTTTGCTCTTTAGATGTTTAAAGCATAACACAATACCGCGAAAATGGAAATTGTGAGTTTTTACAAATGAACAGCCGGCAGCGGCCAGCAAATCATGCTTTTCTGACAATTGCGTTTGCCACGCCTCCCGCAGTCCCGGCGTTCCCTGTAAAAGGGCGGGCACGCAGGTCCGCCCCCGCAAAATACGCGGTCGGGAGCGCGGCGGTTTTGAAAAAAGGCGTCAGGCGGCGGGGAGGCATCCGGCCATTAAGAGGCTGGTGGCCTTGAGGATATAGTTGGCGTCCCGGACCATGCTGGCCCGGGTGTCCATGTACTGCTCGTGGAGCTCCTCTAAGGCGGCGATGAGGTCCCGGCGGGCCTGCTGGCGGCGGAGGTGCTGGTGGGCAAGATAGCCCCGCATGAAGCGGCGGAAATCCGTCTCGTAATTGTGGTGGTCCAGCATGGTGTTGGGGTAGTCCGGGTTGTGGGGGTATGTATAGGCGTCGGCCAGGTAGTGGGTCAGCTTGCCCAGGGTATAGTACTGCCACATGGTCCACCGCCGGCGGCGCTGGAGCTTTAAAATCTTGGCGTTGATATAGGCCCGGGAATTGGTATAGTTGTGGCCCTTGAGCTTGTTGTAGCGCAGGGAGCCCTTCAAATAGCTGAGGGGATTCACGTCCGGCTGAAAGGACCCGAAGAGGAAGGCCAGCTCAAAGCGCCGGGCGGAAAAGCCCGTGCCGCTGCGCAGCAGCGTCTGGGCCAGCAGGGTGTGGGTACGTTTCTGCAAAGTTAGCTCCTCCTAACCGCAAGAATAGGTTTAGTATAGCATATTCTCCAGCGGGACGCAAGGGGAAGGCTGTATAAAATTTTTGTATGATCTTGTCAAAATTCACGATTCCGGGGGGCGTCCTCGCCCTCGCGGGCGGGGGAGAATCCAGCCGGGCAACGCGCAGCCATCGCTGGTATCCATTCTTCCCCGCCCGAAGGGCGAGTTCCGGCCTCAGAACTGAGGCAAATTCCGCACCGCCGCCGCGCAGCGGGGACAAAGGGCAGGATGCTCCGCGTCCGTCCCGACGGCGGGCAGCACCTTCCAGCAGCGCTCGCACTTGCCGCCCTCGGCCTTGCGGACCTCCACGGTGGCCTCGCTCCCGGTCTGGACCGCCGCCTGGGACACAATCAGCAGATCCGCCAGGTTCGGCGTCTCCGCCAGCCAGCCCTCCGCCTCCGGCACCGTGACGGTGACAGCCGCCTCCAGGCTCTTGCCAATCTTCTTCTCGCTCCGCGCCGTCTCCAGAGCGGCGTTCACCTTGTCCCGCAGGGCCTCAATCACCGCCCAGCGCTCCATGGCCGCCTCGTCCAGGGCGTAGTCCGTGAAGGGCTGGTGCATGTCGTTGAACAAAACGTTCCGGGCGTCGTCTCCCTCCCGGTGGGCCATGGCCTGCCAGATCTCGTCGCAGGTGAAGCAGAGAATGGGGGCCATGATCCGGGTCATGGTGTCCAGAATCAGGTACAAGGCCGTCTGGGCGCTGCGGCGGGGGGCCCCGTCCTTCTCCTCGCAGTAGAGCCGGTCCTTGATCACGTCCAGGTAGAAGTTGGACATGTCCACCACGCAGAAGTCGTTGACGGCGTGGGTGGCCGCCAGGAACTCATAGTCGTCGTAGGCCGCGAAGCACTTCTCCATCAGGGCGTTCAGCCGCGTCACCGCCCAGCGGTCCAGCTCCTCCATCTCGCCGGGGGCGGTCAGGTGGTTGGGGTCGAAGCCGTCCAGGTTCCCCAGGCAGTACCGGGCTGTGTTGCGGAATTTCAGGTAGTTCTGGGCGAGCTGCTTGAAAATATCGTGGGAGCAGCGGACGTCGGCGTGGTAGTCCGTGTTCGCCGCCCAGAGGCGCAGGATGTCCGCGCCGTATTTGTCAATCACCTCGGCGGGGTCCATGCCGTTTCCGGCGGATTTGTGCATGGCCTTGCCCTCGCCGTCCACGGTCCAGCCGTGGGTGACGCACTCCTTGAAGGGCGCGCCCTTGCCGAAGGCCCCCACGGCGGTGAGCAGGGAGCTCTGGAACCAGCCCCGATACTGGTCCAGCCCCTCCATATACATGGTGGCGGGCCAGAAGCCCTGGTCCTTCCTCATGGCGGCGTAGTGGGTGGAGCCGGAGTCGAACCAGCCGTCCAGGGTGTCCGTTTCCTTCTCAAAGCCGGACTTCCCGCCGCAGTGGGGGCAGGCGAACCCGGCGGGGAGAATCTCCTCCGCCTCCTTGGCGAACCAGGCGTTGGAGCCCTCGGCGCCAAAGAGCTTGGAGATGGCCTCGATGGTCTCGTCCGTCACCACGGGCTTGCCGCAGTCCTCGCAGTAGACCACGGGGATGGGCAGGCCCCAGCGGCGCTGGCGGGAAATGCACCAGTCGGAGCGCTCCCGGATCATGGACTTCATCCGGTCGATGCCCCACTTGGGCACCCAGCGGACCTCGTCGGCGGCGGCGCAGGCCTCGTCCTTGAAGGAATCCACGGAGCAGAACCACTGGGGCGTGGCCCGGAAGATGATGGGGCTCTTGCAGCGCCAGCAGTGGGGATAGCTGTGGACGATGTCCTCAGAGGCGAGGAGCATCCCGCTTTCCCTCATGTCCTGGAGGATGACGGGGTTCGACTCGTCGGTGGTCATGCCGGCGTATTTTCCGGCGTAGTCCGTGTGCCTGCCCTGGTCGTCCACGGGGACCACCATGTCCATGCCATAGCGCTTGCAGGTCTGGTAGTCGTCCGCGCCGAAGCCCGGGGCGGTGTGGACGCAGCCGGTGCCGGAATCCATGGTGACGTAATCCGCCAGCACCAGGCGGCTGGTCTTGGGCAGGAAGGGGTGGTCCGCCAGCATATTCTCGAAGAAGCCGCCGGGGTGAGTCTCCACGATCTCCCAGGAATCGAAGCCGCCCAAGGACATGACCTTCTCCGCCAGGGCCTCCGCCACGATATAGTGCTCGCCACCCGCCGCCTTCACAATGGCGTAGCTCTCGGCGGGGTGGAGGGCGATGGCCAGGTTCCCCGGCAGGGTCCAGATGGTGGTGGTCCAAATGACGAAGAACAGCTTGCTCTTATCAAAGGCCCCCAGCTTCCCCTGGTCGTCGCGCATGGGGAACTTCACGTAGACGGTGGTAACGGGGTCCTCCTGGTACTCGATTTCCGCCTCCGCCAGGGCGGTTTCGTCGTGGGGGCACCAGTACACGGGCTTGAGGCCCTTGTAAATGTAGCCTTTCTTGTACATCTCCCCGAAGACCTTCACCTCCTCGGCCTCGAAGCCGGGGTCCATGGTGAGGTAGGGGTGGTCCCAGTCGCCCACGACGCCGATGCGCTTGAACGCCTCCCGCTGAACGTCCACATAGTGGGCGGCGAAGTCATGGCAGGCGGAGCGGAAGTCGGGGATGCTCATGGCCTTGTGGTTGAGCTTATTCTGCTTGATGATGTTGGATTCGATAGGCATTCCGTGGTTGTCCCAGCCGGGGATATAGGGGGTGTAATAGCCCCGCATGGCGTAGGACCGGGTGATGATGTCCTTAATGGCCTTGTTCATGGCGGTGCCCATGTGGATGGACCCGTTGGAGAACGGGGGGCCGTCGTGGAGGCTGAAGAGGGGCTTGCCCTCGTTCTTTTTGAGGAGCTCATGGTAGAGGTCCTCCGTCTCCCAGCGCTTGAGCATCTCCGGCTCCCGCTTGGGCAGTCCCGCCCGCATGGGGAAGTCGGTCTTCGGCAGGCAGATGGTTTTGTTGTAGTCCATTTTGTATTACTCCTTTATAATATTACTATTTGTGTTTTATTGAGCTGCCATCAAATTAAAAATAGAAGTTTGTCCGCCAGGGCCCGCTGCCGCAGGTGTTCTGGGACACTTGGTCAATTTTCCACTCTTCGGCCTCCGGTTTCAACTCAAAGCGGCAGTCGCTGCCGAAGCCGTCGAAGGCCCGGACAATCACCACGGCCTTGCTCTTGCTTTTCATGGTGAAGACGACCTCCGCCGCTCCCTTCAAGCAGGCAAAATCCGCTGGGTCTCCCATGCTCTGGCAGCAGTCCCGGCGCCGGGCCAAAAGCTTTTCCGTACAGCGGGGGTCCAGCAGGGCTTTGTAAGCGTCCCGGTAGTAATCCCAAAGGGCTTTGCTGTTGGGGTGGGCCTGGGTGGAGTAAATACCGCCGGGGCGTTCTGCCCGCTGCTTCTGTCCCCGGGCGCAAAACTTCTCCTCCAGAGCGCAGAGGCCCCGCAGAAGCTCTATCAACGGCGGGACGATCTCCTCCGCCAGGGGGCGGAACTTCTCCGGGGTGTCCGCGAGGACCAGCGTAATCGTACCCGGCAGCTTCAACGTTATCATCTCCAAATGGTATTTTGTTAAACGCAGAATACCGTTTGTATTCTGCGCATATCCGAGAATATCAAAAAACGCCTCCGTCTCCCTTTCAAGAGACGGAGGCGCTGTCAGCGCTCCGCGATACCACTCTTCTTGCCGTCCCCCTCGCAAGGAACAGCCCCTCAGCGCCCGCCAATACGGGCCGGCGGAATAACGCCCGCCACACGTCCACACCTACTCGCGCTGTCTTTCAGCAGGAGGCTCCAAGGTGATTTTCGCCGCCGCTCCCGGCCGCCTCGCACCAAAGCGGCGGCTCTCTTGGCGGGTTGACGCGCGGCTACTCGTCCTTATCAACGCCAAATGTTCAGTTGCACCTTATCATAGCACGTTTTTTTCGTTTGTCAACCAGTAACATTGCAAATTTTCCAATAGACGCTCAGCGCTTCTTATGAAGGGCTTCCAGCGCCAGCTCGCCCGCCAGCTTAAAAAGGGTGTCGGACAGTACCTGCTCGGTGCTCCGTCCCGCCTGTTTTGCTACCTTCTCGTAAAACGCCGCAGTTTCCGCCGACAGGCGGATGTTGTATTCTTTCATGGGAATCACCTCCTTCCCTCATTATAGATAGAATCTATCTGGATTGCAATAGATAATTTTCATCTAAGCTATTCTCTGTATGAGGTGGTTTTGGTGAAAAACAGAATCCGGGATTTGCGGGAAGATCATGATTTAACCCAGGAGACCGTTGCGGAGGCGCTTGGCATTACGCAGAGAAAATACAGCTATTTGGAAACCGGGCAGCAGCCATGGACGGAGGAATTTCTCATCGGGCTGGCCAAGTACTATCACACCAGCATTGACTATCTGGTGGGACTGACGGACAGCCCGAGGCCCTACCGGTAGGGGAGCCTGTATTCGCCCTTGCGGGCGGGGGATTTTAGCTAGGATGCTAGCTGGTGCATTGCACCCCCCATTTTCTCTTTTTCTTCCAGAAGAAAACGAGAAAACGGGCCGTGCACGGTCCAAAAGAGAAAAAGAAGTACGGGGGATGCGACGGGGTCGCGGCTGAATGAACGGCGGAGCCGGAATGACTTCCTACGCGCAATCAAATTGAGCGGGGGTTTGTCCCTCGACGAATGGACCAGCTCCTCTTTTCGCTGCCGCTACCCCGGTGTTGATGGAGGCTTCTGCTTCCTACTCCTCGTCCCCCGTCTTTCGTCCTCCGTCCCCCGTCTTTCGTCCTCCGT
>CAQXTN010000043.1:0-15756 GCA_948916585.1 uncultured Oscillibacter sp.
TTCATCTACATCTCCAAAACCGACGAGGACAACTCCGACTACAACGCCACCTTCGAGGCCCTTCGGGAGCGCTTCGGCAAGAAGATCGCCCCCGTGGTGGTCCCCATCTGGGACGGCGCCAAAAAGGTCACCGGCATCATCGATGTTTTGAATAAGCGGGCCTATGAGATGCAAAACCTCAAGCGGGTGGAAATCGAGGTCCCCGCCGACAAAGAAGGCGTCATCGCCGAGTTCAACGACGCCCTCAAGGAGTCCGTGGCCGAGACCAGCGAGGACCTGATGAATAAATTCTTCGACGGCGAGGACTTCACCTACGCCGAGATGATTCAGGGTCTGCGGCAGGGCGTCCGGGAGCTGAGCCTCTTCCCCGTTCTCTGCGGCTCCGCCGTGGGGTGCCTTGGCTCCTTGATGCTGATGGACAACATCGTGGACCTGCTGCCCAATCCCGTGGAGGGCAACTATCACAAGGCCACCAAGGCCGACGGCGAGACGGAGGAATTCGTGGTCTCCCCCGGCGGCGTGCCCACCGCCTTCGTGTTTAAGACCATCTCCGACCAGTACGGCAAGTACTCCTTCGTCAAGGTCCTCTCCGGGGCCATCACGCCGGATATGCCCATGGTGAACGCCCGCACCGGCGAGAAGGTGAAGCTGGGCCGCCTGTACAGCATCCGGGGCAAGAAAAACACCGAGGTCAAGGAGCTGGTCTGCGGCGACATCGGCGCCATCGCCAAAATGGACATCAAGACCGGGGACACCCTCTGCGACGAGCGGAAGGTGGTCAGCCTCAAAAACATCCCCTTCGCCGAGCCCTGCTACTCCGTGGCCATCCAGCCCAAGACCCGGGGCCAGGAGGATAAGATCGCCCAGGGCCTCACCCGGCTGAACGAGGAGGACCCCACCTTCACCGTGGTGAACAACGCCGAGACCCACCAGATGGTGGTCTCCGGCGCGGGCGACATGCAGATGGACGTGCTGGTCAGCAAGCTGAAAAGCCGCTTTAACGTGGAGGCGGAGCTGAAGCCCACCCGGGTGCCCTACCGGGAAAAGATTCGCAAGACCGTCCAGAAGCAGGGGCGGCACAAGAAGCAGACCGGCGGCTCCGGCCAGTTCGGCGACGTGTGGGTCCGGTTCGAGTACAACCCCGACGAGGAGGAGATGGTCTTCGCCGAGGAGGTGTTCGGCGGCTCCGTGCCCCGGAACTTCTTCCCGGCGGTTGAGAAAGGCCTTCGGGAGGCCTGCGTCCACGGCCCCCTGGCGGGCTATCCCCTGGTGAATCTCAAGGCCGTGCTGTACGACGGGTCCTATCACCCGGTGGACTCCTCGGAAATCGCCTTTAAGACGGCGGCCCAGCTTGCCTATAAGGCCGCCATGCCGGAGGCCAACCCCGTGCTGCTGGAGCCCATCGGCGAGTTGAAGGTGACGGTGCCGGAGAGCTACACCGGCGATGTCATGGGCGACATCTCCAAGCGCCGGGGTACCCCCATGGGCATGGACCCCGTGGGCGACGGCACCCAGGTCATCACCGCCGAGGTTCCCATGGCGGAGATGGGTACTTACGCCATCGACCTCCGGGCCATGACCCAGAGCCGGGGCAGCTTCACCTTCCACTTTGTCCGCTATCAGGACTGCCCCCCCGCCGCCCAGGAGAAGGCCATCGCCGAGGCGAAGGCCATGGCGGAGCAGTAAGGACTGCTTGCCATAAAAGAAGCGCATAAGAAAAGGCCTCCGCGCGGGACCGCGCGGGGGCCTTTTTTCAAAGCGGGCTTTCAAAACCGCGTTTTAAGAGGAGCGTTCCCCGCGGTTCCTTGGGAAAAAATTGCAAAAAAATCCGTGGCGGATTCCGTAACGTTTTCCCCTTCCCGGGGATATATCAACAGAAACAAAGGCCCGGCGGGGCCGGTGAAAGGAGGCTGGGACCCATGGAGGACATGCGGAAGGTTTACCAGCAGCACGCCCAGACGGTCTATAAGTTTCTCCTTGCCCAGTGCCGCGACCCCGGCCTTGCCGAGGAGCTGACCCAGGAGACCTTTTACCAGGCCGTCAAATCCGTGGACCGCTTTGACGGTGGCTGCAAGGTCTCCGTCTGGCTGTGCCAGATTGCCAAGCACCTGTGGTTCCAGCACCTTCGAAAGCGCAAGCGGGAGGCCCCGATTTCGCCGGAGGACCTGCCGGAGGCCCCGGGCCCCTCGGCGGAGGAGGGATTGTTGGAGAAGGAGGGCCGGATGGCCCTGCTCCGGCTGGTCCACGATCTGCCGGAGCCAGCGCGGGAGGTGGTGTACCTCCGGGCCTTTGGGGGCCTCACCTTCCGGGAGATCGGGGACGTGTGCGGCAGGACGGAGACCTGGGCCCGGGTGACCTTTTACCGGAGCAAGGAAAAACTCAAGAATGGAGGCGCGGACGATGAAGAATGATTTGACCTGCGGCGTAGTGCGGGATTTGCTGCCCAGCTATGTGGAAAACCTCCTGGGGGAGGAAGCGAAGGAAGCGGTGGACCGGCACCTGGAGACCTGCCCGGAGTGCCGGGAGCGGAAGGAGGCCATGGCCGCCCCGGCGGAGGAAGCGGCGGAGCCGGAGAAAGAGGTGGACTATCTCAAGCGGGTGAAGAAGGGGACGGTTCATAAAATCGTCCTGGCGGTACTCTGTACCGTGCTGGCGGTGGCGGGCGGATACCTGCTCAAGGAGTTCGTCATCGGCCGGACGCCGGACGCGGAGCATATCAGCATTGAGCTCGCCCAGGTGGACGAGCACAACAACCTCACCCTGCTGGTGGACACCTATTGGGGGGCCTATGAGCTCCGGGGGCTGAAATCCGTCACAAAAGACAGGGTTCTCACCTACACCGCCCGGGAGGTCCGGGTGAACCTCTTCCAGGCCCTGTTTATGCGGGATAAAATCGGAGGTATGGAGGGATACCAGAAGCAGATTTCCCTGTCCATCCCCCTGGAGGGCCTGACGGAGGTGTGGATCTGCGGGCGGCTGGTGTGGCAGGACGGCGTGGTGATTGACCGGGATACGCTGCTGCTGCTGGACGCCAAGACCCCCTACTGCGGCGACGCCCCGGCCCTGGGGAACATCGCCAAGCTCTTGCAGGTGGGGAGCCGGATTGGACGGTATAACATCTCCCTCCAGACCAGCGAGCGGCCCTACCGCTGGACGTTGGAGTTTGAGACGGCGGAGGAAACCACGTCCGCCACCTGGGGGATGTCCCGGTTCCTGGGCTACCAAATGCTGGCGCTGGTGGAGAACCTGGACGAGGTGAGCTTCCGCTTCCCGTCCTCCAGCGGGGTCTTTACGGCGGAGCTGGCCTCCGCCGCCCTGGCCCGGGTGACGGAGGAGTACAACGCCGAGCACGCCACAAGCTGGCCCGTCCATGAGAGCATCAAGGAGTACGCGGAGAGCCCCCTGGAGTACCAGCGCCTGGTGACGCTGCTGGAGATTATGTTCATCGGGACCAGCGGGACCACCGTCACCGTTGTCAAACCGTAACCGTAAAAGAAGGACCGCCCGGAAGGGCGGTCCTTTTTGTAATATTTTGTCGATAGTATTCAGTTAGTATTCAATCTCCCCCGTATACACCAGCTTCGCGTCCCCCGTCAGGGTGACGCCCTCGTCGGTGTAGTGGACAATCAGTTCCCCGCCCTTCACCCGGACGGTGATGTCCCGGCCCTTCTCGCAAAGACCGTTTGCCACGGCGGCCACCACCGCCGCGCACGCTCCCGTGCCGCAGGCCATGGTCTCCCCGCTGCCCCGTTCCCAGACCCGCATTTTGATGGTGCTGGGGTTCACCACCCGGATAAACTCCGTGTTGACGCGCTCCGGGAAATAGGGCGCGTGCTCGAACCGGGGGCCGATGAAGTCGATGTCCACGTCGTCCACCCGGTCGCAGAACACCACGCAGTGGGGATTCCCCATGTTCACGCAGGTGATGCGGTAGGGCCGCCCGGCGACGCGGACGGGATAGTCCACCACCTGCTTTTCCGCGATGGGGAATTTCAGCGCCGAGGTATCCAGGGCGGCCTTCCCCATGTCCACGCTGGCGGAGGTGACCTTCCCGTTGGTGGTGTACAGCGTGACGGTCCGCAGGCCGCTGCCGGTTTCCACTGTGAGGGTCTCCTTTGTGGAAAAGCCGTTGTCATAGAGGTACTTCCCAAGGCAGCGAAGGGCGTTGCCCGCCATTTTTCCCTCGCTGCCGTCGCTGTTGAACATCCGCATTTTCACGTCCGCGGTTTCCGAGCGCTCCATCAGGATGATGCCGTCGGCCCCCACGCCGTAGTGCCGGTGGCAGAAGGTGACGCACAGGGATTCCGGGCAGGTAATTTGCCCGTCGAAGTTCTCCAGGAAGATATAGTCGTTGCCGCAGGTCTGCATCTTGGTGAAGGGCAGCTTCTCCCGCCGCTCCCGCAGGTGGCAGATGTCCACCAGCTCCGTGTTCCCCTGGTTGTACCGGGACTCCAGGATGTCCGCCAGGGCTCCGGCGGTGTCCAGGCTGGTCAGGCAGGGAATGCCCAGCTGGACGCAGCGGTGGTTCAGGCGGATGAAGTCCCGGATATACTCCGGCTCCGTGGACCCGGTGAGAATCACATAGTCGATCCTCCCGTCCTCCAGAAGCTGGAACACCCGGTTGTCCCGGCCCAGCTTGCCCACGATTTCCACGCTGGTCCCCAGGCGCTCAATCTCCCGGGCGGTGCCGTCGGTGGCGTAGAGCCGGAAGCCCAGCTCGTCCAGCTTCCGGGCGGTGTCCAGAATCTCCGGCTGGTCCCGGCGGTTGACGGAGATGAGGACGCCCTTTTTCTCCTCGCTTTCCACCTTGTACCCGGCGGAGACCAGGCCCTTGAAAAGGGCCTCCCGCATATTTTTCCCCAGGCCCAGCACCTCGCCGGTGGATTTCATCTCCGGGGAGAGGGCGGCGTTGGCGTCGGTGAGCTTCTCAAAGGAGAACACGGGGACCTTCACGGCCACGTAGGGGGGCTGGGGATAAAGGCCCGTGCCGTAGCCCAGGGAGCGGAGGGGCTGTCCCACCATGACCCGGGTAGCCAGGTCCACCATGGGCACCCCGGTGACCTTGGAGATATAGGGCACCGTCCGGCTGGCCCGGGGGTTGACCTCGATGACGTACAGCTCCCCCTGGTAGATGAGGTATTGAATGTTGATAAGGCCCCGGGTCCCCAGGGACAACGCCAGCTTCTCCGAGCAGTCCACAATGGTTTTGAGCATCCGGTCCCCGATGGAGAAGGGGGGATACACGGCGATGGAATCCCCGGAGTGGACGCCGGTGCGCTCGATGTGCTGCATGACGCCGGGGATGAGCACGTCCACGCCGTCGGAGATCACGTCCACCTCCAGCTCCTTGCCCATTAAATACTGGTCCACCAGGACCGGGTTTTCCACCTTCCCCGAGAGGATGACGTTCATATAGGTCCGCACGTCCTCGTCGTTGTGGGCAATCACCATGTTCTGCCCGCCGATGACGTAGCTGGGCCGGAGCAGGACGGGATAGCCCAGCTCGTTTGCCGCCGCCAGGGCCTCCTCCATGCCCAGGACTCCCCGGCCCTGGGGGCGCTTGATGTGGAAGCGCTCCAAAAGCGCGTCGAACCGCTCCCGGTCCTCCGCCATGTCGATGGATTCGGCGGAGGTTCCCAGAATGGGGATGCCCTGCTGGTCCAGGAATTTGGTGAGCTTAATGGCGGTCTGCCCGCCGAAGGCCACCACCACCCCCACCGGCTTTTCCACGGCGATGATGTGGCAAACGTCCTCGGGGTACAGGGGCTCGAAGTACAGCCGGTCGGCGGTGTCGTAGTCCGTGGAGACGGTTTCCGGGTTGTTGTTGACGATGACCACGTCGTAACCCAGTTCCTTCAGCGTCCAGACGCAGTGGACGGAGGAGTAGTCAAACTCGATGCCCTGCCCAATCCGGATGGGCCCGGAGCCCAGCACCATAATGACAGGCCGCCCGGACCGGGGGAAGGCCCGGGATTCGCAGAACTGGTCGAAGCTGGAGTAAAAATAGGGGGTCTCCGCGTCGAACTCCGCGCCGCAGGTGTCCACCATCTTGTATACGGCCTTCCGGCCCTCCTCCGGGAGGCGGTCCGCCCCGGAGAGGCGGAGCAGGGTCTCGTCCGGGTAGCCCAGGCGCTTGCCCTGGGCATAGCGCTCCGCCGTCAGCCCCTCCCCCTCCAGGGCCTTCTCAAAGTCCGCGAGGCCCCGCAGCTTCCAGAGGAACCAGCGGTCAATTTTCGTGATGGAGAAGATTTCCTCCACGCTGACGCCGGATTTCAAAGCCTCGAACACGGTGAAGAGCCACCGGTCGTCCACCCGGCGGAGCCGCTCCCAAATGGGGGCGCCATCCGTGTTCTTCCGGTTCAGGCTGTCCTGGCCGATCTCCGCCCCCCGGACGGCCTTCATCAACGCCATCTCGAAGCTGGGGGCGATGGACATGACCTCGCCGGTGGCCTTCATCTGGGTACCCAAGGAACGAGAGGCGTCGGCAAACTTGTCGAAGGGCCATTTCGGCAGCTTCACCACGATGTAATCCAGGGTGGGCTCGAAACAGGCACAGGTCTTGCCGGTGATGTCGTTTTTGATTTCGTCCAGGGTGTACCCCAGGGCGATTTTCGCCGTGAGCTTGGCGATGGGATAGCCCGTGGCCTTGGAGGCCAGGGCGGAGGACCGGGAGACCCGGGGATTGACCTCAATGACGGCGTATTCAAAGCTCACGGGGTTCAGGGCCAGCTGGACGTTGCAGCCGCCCACAATGCCCAAATGGGTGATGATGTCCAGGGAGGCGGAGCGGAGCATCTGAAACTCCCGGTCCGCCAGGGTCTGGGTGGGGGCCACCACGATGGAATCCCCGGTATGGACCCCCACGGGGTCCAGGTTCTCCATGGAGCACACGGCGATGACGTTGCCCACGGCGTCCCGCATGGTCTCAAACTCGATTTCCTTCCAGCCGAAAATGGCCTTTTCAATCAGCACCTGGGTGATGGGAGAGGCGTCCAGACCCGTCTGGGCGATGACGCGAAGCTCCGCCTCGCTGGCCGCCGCGCCGCCCCCTGCGCCGCCTAAGGTAAAGGCGGGGCGGACGATGACGGGATAGCCAATCCGGGCGGCCACCTCTAAGGCGCCCTCCACCGTCTCCGCGATGTCGGAGGCAATGACCGGCTGTCCGATCTCCGCCATGGCCTCCTTGAAGAGCTCCCGGTCCTCCGCCCGGGAGATGGCGGCGGCGTCGGTGCCCAGAAGCCGGACGTTTTGCTCCTGGAGGAAGCCCTCCTTGCTAAGCTGCATGGCCAGGGTCAGTCCCGTCTGTCCCCCCAGGCCCGCCAGGAGGGAGTCGGGCTTCTCCTTGCGGATGATGCGCTTCATGGTCTCCACGGTCAGGGGCTCTAAGTAAATTTCATCCGCCATGGCCTGGTCCGTCATGATGGTGGCGGGGTTGGAGTTGCAAAGCACCACGTCCACCCCGGCCTCCTTCAAAACCCGGCAGGCCTGGGCCCCGGCGTAGTCGAATTCGGCGGCCTGGCCGATGACAATGGGGCCGGAGCCGATGACCAGGACTTTTTTGATACTGGTATCCAGAGGCATTACCGCTCTCCTCCCTTCATCCATTCCACAAACCGGTCAAACAAAAAGGCGGTGTCCTGGGGGCCGCCCCGGGCCTCCGGATGGAACTGGACGGTAAAGGCCCGGAGCTCCGGGTAGTCCAATCCCTCGCAGGTTCCGTCGTTGGCGTTGACAAAGGAGACGCGGCCCCGTTTCACGGAGTCGGCGTCCACGGCGTAGCCGTGGTTCTGGCTGGTGATATAGGTCCGGGGGCCGCCCAGGTCCCGGACGGGCTGGTTGACCCCCCGGTGGCCGTATTTCAGCTTATAGGTTCTGCCCCCCGCCGCCAGGGCGGTGAGCTGGTGCCCCAGGCAGATGCCAAAGAGGGGGACCTTCCCCAGAAGAGCCTGAATTTGTTCAATCTGGTAGACGTTTTCCGCCGGGTCCCCGGGGCCGTTGGAGAGCATGATCCCGTCGGGCTTTTGGGCCAGCAGCTCCTCCGCCGCCGTGGAGGCGGGGAACACCGTCACCTCGCAGCCCCGCGCTTGAAGCTCGTGGACGATGTTGCGCTTCGCGCCGTAGTCCAGCAGGGCCACGCGAAACCGGGAAGGCCCCCCCTCCGCCGGAAAAACGGCAGGCTGCTTGCAGGTGACGGCCTCCACCACGCCGGTGACGGCGTAGTCTTGAAGGGGGCCGAGGTCCGATGGAACCTCGTCGCAGATCATAGCGTTCATCACCCCGGATTCCCGGAGAACGCGGGTGAGCTGCCGGGTGTCCACGCCATAGAGGCCGGGGATGTTCCGCTCCTTCAAAAAGCCCTCCAGGTCTCCCTGACTTCGGAAGTTGGAGGGGTGCTCGCACCGCTCCCGGACGACGTAGCCCTTGACATGGCACGCCCCCTCGAAGTCCTCAGGGATGACGCCGTAGTTGCCGATCAGAGGATAGGTTTGCAGGACGATCTGCCCCGCGTAGCTGGGGTCCGTCAGGGTCTCCACATAGCCGCACATGCCGGTGGTAAAGACCAGCTCCCCCATGGCCCCGGCCTCGCCGCCGAACCGGAAGCCCTGGAACACCTGGCCGTCCGCCAATACCAAATAGCCTTTCTTCATGGGTGCCTCCCTCACGCTTATTGACGCTTTATCCCCTCTATTATGAGGGTTTTCGTCCCCAGCGTCAATCCTGGATTACATTCCGGGCGGCGAAGTTTGGCGGCGAAAGGTATTACTTTTTGTGGAAAACGGAAAAAAGCCTGACCTGGCGGCCAGACCTCACAGAGTGTTCTTCTAAGTTCCCTACGTCCCCGCCTCCTTTTTTCTCATTATTTCTGGGAACTGCTCTAAGGGCCTAAATTCCTCTTGACATTCACCGAAGAATTCCCGGAGGAAAAAAATCGGGAAAAACGGAAAATGGGTGTTGACAACCGGAGCGGTTCTGGCTATAATAAGCAAGCAGTCTTTTTTAGGGGACATAACGGTATGCGGCTGTGCTGGAACTGGTAGACAGGCCAGCTTGAGGTGCTGGTGTCGATTCGACGTGTGGGTTCAAGTCCCGTCAGCCGCACCACGGTTCCCCTTCCGGAGACCATACGCCATGCGCGAGTGGTGGAATTGGCAGACTCGCTAGATTCAGGTTCTAGTGTCCTTTACGGACGTGCGGGTTCAAGTCCCGCCTCGCGCACCAAAGGAAAAGGGTCCCGTCTCAGCCGGGACGGGACCCCGCTCCATTCCCGGTGAAAGGGACGGACAAGTTCATAACGATGCGCGCGAGTGGTGGAATTGGCAGACTCGCTAGATTCAGGTTCTAGTGTCCTTTACGGACGTGCGGGTTCAAGTCCCGCCTCGCGCACCAAAAAGAAGCACGCCGCAGGCGTGTTTCTTTTTGGCGCGCGAGGGTCCGCTTTGCGGACCGCCCCGCCGTTGGCGGGGTCTTATTAAAATTGCGGGAAGAACCCGCCGCGGTTTTCCCGCGAACACCCTTTTCCTCGCGATGGATAGAGGCGCGCGTAGTTCCTTTCACCGGACGGAGGCCCTTCCCGCTGGGATGTGGAATTACGGTTCACGCGGCTTTGAGAATGGGAGGCGTTATGGAATTTTCAAAAGAAGAATTGGCGGAGGCGAAGCGGCAGATTGAATCCACGCTCCACAAGCTGCGGGAGACGGTGAAAACCCTTCGGGGAAAAGAAAACCCGGAGCGGTATAAGTCTCAGATTACCTTAGCGGAGCGGAGAATCAAGGTGTTTGAGATTGCGGCGGCCTTGGTGGATGAGGAATGGAAGCGTCAATAAAGAAAGAGCGTCCGGCTGGACGCTCTTTCGCTTTTCCCCCGCCGGGGAGAATACCAGGGTGGGAGGGGACAGAGCCCCTCCTCCACAGGGTGTTTTATCGGGAAAAGGATGGGCCCGAGAGAGGGCGGACACCTGCCCTCTACCACCAGATTAGCGGCAGCGAAAAGAGGAGCTTGTCCATTCGTCGAGGGACAAACCCCCGCTCAACCCAATTACGCGTGGGAAGTCATTCTGGCTCCGCCATTCATTCAGCCGCGCCCGCAGAGGCAAGCATCATTCCTCTTCAAGAGGCACCGCCATCTGAAACTCCTCCCAGTCATACCCCTGGATATCCACAATCACCCAGGTAAACCCCACACGCTCACACTCCTCCCAGGTGAGAAACCGGAAGTAAAACTCCACCCCCAGGTGGCAGGGCAGAATATCCAGCACAATCTTCTCAATCTGCTCAAACTCCGCCGGAACCCCCACCGTCCCCGGAAACACCACCCGGACCCGGTTTGTCCCCAGCTCCTCCGCCCGGGCCCAAATCCCGCAGCCCCGGATGGTCCGTCCAATGGCCTCCGGCGTCAGGCTGTCCCCGTCGATTTGCAGCAGCGCCGCGATGGCCGCCCGGCGCTCCTCCGGCGTGACGGCGGCGGGCCGCCGGAGGAACAGAGCCTCCCGGCGGCGCAGTCCCTCGTCCACCGCCGTGGCGGTGACGCCCTCCCGCTCCACCTCGTCCAGACGGGCCGACACGGCGTCCAGCCCCCGGCCCAGGGCGTACAGCTCCGCCCCGCTGAGGGAGTCCCGGTCCAGCCGGTAGACTCCCAGGGGGGCCAGCAGCCCCCGCAGATACTCCTCGTACATATCATTTCTCCTCCAGCTCCGTCACCTCCAGCGTCCCCAGCACCGGCAGCGCCGTGCGGTCCGCCGGGAGGTCCGCCGCCGGGGCGGTGAAGCGGTAGTTTTCCACGCCCTCCAGATCATAAAGCCGGTTTCCAAGCTCCGCCAGCAGAACGGCCCGGCCCAGCAGCCGCCCGCCAAAGAAATCCGCCACGGCCCGCCGGGCGGATTCCAATACCGCCTCCTTGTCCGCCCCTTCCTTGGGGGCCACCGCCACCGCCACGTTCACCGTCCTGGCGGTGGGAGCCAGGACCTTCACCGTCACCGCGATTTCCCGCTTCTCCTGGAGCTCCGCCTGGAGCCCCTCCAGCAGCGCCTGGTCCGGCAGGCCCTTCTCCCCGGTGACGTAGACGTTCACTGTCCCCGGCCCCTCCGCCCGGCCCACGGCCTTGGCCGCCGTCACGCCGGGATAGCTCATGGCCGTGGTCTCGTACCAGGCGGTGTTGGCTCCGTTGGGAAGGCGGCGGTAGCTCTCCAGAATCCGGGCCCGGAAGGTCTCGTCGTCCTCCTCCCCGGCTCCGCCGGTGAAGGCCCCCGGATTTGTCACCGCCGTCACCGCCGTGGGGCAGGCCGTCAAAAACCGCACCGCCCCCGGCACCACGTTGCCCCCCGGTCCAGGCTCCACCGCCTCGGCGGGGGCGTCGGCGTAGAGGGACCCGGCGGGAATCACCGCCTCCGCCGTGGTCCGCACCCGGACCTCCTCCGCCGTCATGCACACCGTCCCCGTCGGGATGGGGATCTCCATGGCCGAAACCGCCCCCACGGAAAAGCGCAGGGTCCCCCCGGACCGGGCGGCCCCCAGCCGCTTCAACCCCCGCATGGCCCCGTGGCGGTCCAGATAGACCCCCTGGGCCGTTTGGGGAAAGCTCTGGTCCAGCACCCAGTCCGCCTGGATTTCCAGGGCCTGGAGCTCCGCCGCCGCCGCCCACAGCCGCACCGCCAAATCGCAGCCCGCCTCCGGCGTGAAGCCCGCCCGCTGGGCGAAGTCCGCCAGCAGCTTCTCGTAAATCGCCTCAACGCTCCGCATGTTTCCTCCTTCTCACGCACGCACCTCCACCGTCACCGGCAGGTCGTCTCCCTCATAGCGCAGTCGGGCCGTCACCGCCGCGCCGCCGTCCCGGCCCTGGTCCACCGTCACGTCCTCCACCGTCACCGGCTCCTCCGCCAGGGCCTCCGCCACATACTGCCGGGCGGCGCTCCGCCGCTCCGGGGCGGGGACCCGCCCCAGCTCCCACAAACGGCTGCCCAGGGTCTGCCAGAAGGGGAAGCTCCCCCGCCGGGCCGTCAGCCGGAACAGCACCCGCTGGAGGAGGGCCTCCCGGCCCCCCACCCGCCGCAGCCCCCCCACGCCGTCGGCCAGATAGTCCCCGTTTTTCAGCTCCAATTCCATCGCTCCGCCTCCCTTAGCCATTACAGGGCCGATAGGGCTCCCCGTTGACCGTAAGCCGCCCCTCGACGGACAGCTCCCCGGCCACGGTCACCCGGCTCCCCCGGATTTCCACGCTGCCGTCCGCCTTCAGGTACACGGAATTTTCTCCGGGCCCATAGAGATACACCTCTCCCGCCGCAATTTCCCGGACCTCCTCCAACGGCCGGGTCCCGGCCACGCACTGCTCCTCGCCGCCGGGCCCCCCCTTCACCACCAGCACCGCCGCCCCGTTGGCGGGGGTCCAGAGATAGCCCCCAGGGCCATAGACCGGCAAATCCCGGACCTCTCCCCGGGTCACCACTCCCACCTTTTGCCCGCTGATGGTGGTGACGCCCAGTTCCGCGTCCGCCGTAGCCGCCCCGGGCCTCACCTGTCTCGATAGCCACATGTCGCTTCCTCCTATTCCAATGGTTTCAGCGTCAGCACGGCCCTGGCCCCGTTTCGGCTGTCGAAGCGGTTTTCCGCCTCCGCCACCCGGAAGGTTCCGCTAAGGCCCATCCGCTCCAGGGACAGCGCCGCCCGGTCCCCCGGAAAGGCCAAAAAGCTTCCCGGCAGCGTCACCTCCGCCGTCCAGGCGTCCTCCCGGGACCGCTGAATCTGATACTCTCCCGTATACCGCATGGCGGCCCAGGTGCTCTGCCCTGGGGTGTAGAGCACCCGGCGGCACTGTCCGCCCTTGTCCAGCATGGCCTGGTTTTTCACGGAGAACTCCTGGTTCTGGGTCTTGTCGATGACCAGGGCCTCCGTCAGCACGCCGTAATGGTCCTCCCGCAGGGTGCAGGAGAGCACCGGGTCCCCCTCCCCGATGGAGAGGGTCCGGCCTGCCTGTTCCGGCGACGCCAGCAGCTCCCCCTCCCGGCTGAACCGGGGGGAAAAGCCGCCGTAGGCCCGGCAGAAGCTCTCCACCGCCTTCCACTGGCTGGACCCCGCCGCCACGGTGTACACAGTCTCCGCCCGGACCGCCGCCGCCTCCCGGCAGGTGATGCCATAGGGCTGGGCGTGGTTGGCCAGAATCTCCGCCAGTGTGGCCTGCTGGTAGGTAACGGGCCGGGACTCGTTGTCCAGGAGCCTCGCGGCATAGCCCCGGCCGGAGACGGTGGCCGTCAGCCCGTTTTCGTCCAAATCCACCGTGTACTCGTCCACAATGGCCCGGAGCATGGTCTCCCCCTTCTCCGCCGCGGCGAAGCCCGCCGCCAGCGCCAGCACCTCCGCCATCTCCCTTTGGTAGACGAAGGTGGCGGAAAAGCTGTCGCAGGGCACCGTCCCCGTGTGGGTAACCCGCCAGCTCAAAAGCGGCGGCAGCTGAAACATCCGGTGGTCCGCCGTGTAAAGCGTTCCCGTCACGGCACCTTCACCGCCTCTCCGGGGTAGATGAGGTTCGGGTTTTTAATCTGGGGATTGACCTGAATTAAAGCTGCCAGCTCCACGCCGTACCGCTTCGCTATGGCCCAGAGGGTGTCCCCCTTCCCCACGGTGTGGACCCGCTGGTTTCCGGCGGCAGGCGCCGCCGCCGGGGCGGTTTCCCCGCCGTCTCCGGCCTCCACCGCCCGCAAGCCCCCCTCATAGCCGCCGCCGTCCTCCCAGAACTCAAAGCGGTAGCGCACAAAGTCCGGCCTGGGCTCCTCCACGGCCTCCAGCGCCGCGAAATAGGCCCGCTCCGCCTTCCAAACCGGGTGTACCAGCAGTCCCGGCCCCTCCTGGCAAAACACCCCGGCCAGCTCCTGAAAGCGCCCGTAGGCGTCCTCCCCCACGAACACGCCCTCTCCCTTCAGCACCTGGTAGGAGCCCCCCAGCTCCTGCATCACGCAGGGCCCGAAGGGCGCCGGGTGGACGGCGATGCGCCTCCGGCGCTCCACCGTGTACACCTCCGGGTTGTGGGGCCAGGTAAACTCCTTAAACCGCATGGGCGTCAGCTTCATGCCGCCCTCCCCCTTTCTCTGTCCCGCCGTTCAATATAAGAAAAACCCGCCGTCATAGCGCCGGGCGTCCCGCTGCACCGCCCGGGACAGGGCCTTGGCCCCATCCTCCGCCCGGAGGGCGGGGCTCTCCCAGCCCTCCCCCCAGGGGAGGGACCGGGACAGTCGGGTTTCCTCCCTCCCGCCCCGGACTCCCGGGGCGGAGAAAGCCGTCCCGCCGCCGCCCAGGCCGGAGGCCGCCGCCCAGGCGGGCTTCCCGGCCCGCTCTCCGGGCCGATTCCCAGGCCGCGTTTCAGCCCGCTTCTCAGAAAATTCCTCTCCGCCCGCGCCCACGGCCCGGTCCCGCCCGTCGGGGCCTTTTCCCCCAGGGCCGCTTCCGCCGGGGCGCTCTCCGCCGGGCCTTTCTCCGGCGGCGCTTCCCGGCCCGCTCTCCGGCCCCATCTCCCAGGCCGCCGCCTCTCCTTTCGCCGTCTCCCGCCGCTCCGCTTCGGCCCGCCCTCCGCCGGAAAGCCGGGAGGGCTTCGCCCCACCTGTCCCGATCCGGGGCCCGCCCTCGGCCAAGCCATATCGCCGGGAAGGGGACGGAGCGCCTGTCCCACCGCTCCGCCCTTCCCGGGCCGGGGCTTCCACACCGCCGCTCTCCCGGAGGCGTCCCATGGTCTCCGGGAAGCCGCCCGTCCCGCCCGGGGGCGCTCCCTTCGCCACCCGAACCGACTCCCAGGCCGCCGGGAAGCCCCTGGGGAAGCATGCCGCCTCCCAGCCGCCCCCGGCAATCTCCCCGGTCTCCCGGAGGCCCCGTTCCCGGGCCCTCGCCGTCTCCCGCCGGCCTCCGGTATCTTCCCCTTGAGGCGGACTTCCCTCCTCCGCCTCCCCCAGCAGCGCCCACAGCGCCGCCCGCTGCCGTTCCAGCTCCCAGCCCAAATAGTCCATGTCTCTCACGCCCTCCAAAGCGCGGCGAACCGCGCCGCGTCAAATTCCGGGTTCACCGCCTCCGCCTCCCTGCGGCGGTCCTCCCCGGGCCCGCCGTCCCGGGCCAAACGGCAAAGCAGCCGCTCCATCTGCCGCCCCGTCAGGTCCGCCAGGGCCTCCGTCTCGTCCCCATAGACCCGCTGCCCCTGAAAGAAGCAGCACTCCGACAAAATCCGCCCGTTGCAGCGAAGCACCCGTTCCAGGGGGTCCTCCGCCTCCCGGCACTGCCGCCACAGCTCCAGCAGCCGCCCCGCCGTCAGGGGCCGCAGCTCGTCGATGTCCCTCACGCCGAGGTCTCAATGCGCTTGGCCGCCACCACGGTGACCTTCTCCGCAACCATCGCGTTGAGCCGCCCGTCCTCCTCGATGCCGCTCCACTGGCAGTCGCTGTAGATGACCCGCCGGTCCGGCTTGCAGATGACCAGGGAGAAGTGGGCCAGGTCATAGAAGTTGATGCCGTCGGACACGGCGTTGTCCGTGGCATAGAGCCTCGTCAGCTCCAGGGTATAGCGCTTTTGCCCCTCGATGGTGGCCACCGGCTCGCTCTCGCCGAAGGCCTCCACGCTCTGTGAGGTTTTGCTGGCCTTGGCGGTGTAGCTCTGAACCACCGCCACCTTCCTGCCGTCCATCTCCAGATAGATGTCGGCGCTGGTGGGAAATCCCGTCATGCTCCTCACGCCCCTATTACAATAGATTTACGGTGAGAGGCACGGCAGCCAGCCGTGTCTGTTTCCG
>CAQXTN010000044.1:0-2618 GCA_948916585.1 uncultured Oscillibacter sp.
AATTTTACGGCAACAACCACGTCCTCCGCAACATCAACCTGACCATTGAGGACGGCGACTTCATGACCCTGCTGGGCCCCTCCGGCTGCGGCAAGACCACCACCCTCCGCGTGGTCTCCGGCCTGGAAAAGCCCCAAAACGGCATCATGACCATCGACGGGGTGGAAATGATCAACGCCGACGACGCCTATTATGCCGAACCCAGCAAGCGCGGGCTGAACCTGGTGTTCCAGTCCTACGCCCTGTGGCCCCACATGACGGTGTACAACAACATCTCCTTCGGCTTGAAAATCCAGAAGATGAGCCACGACGAGATCGACCGCCGGGTCATGGACTCCCTGCGGATGATGCGCATCGACATGTACAAGGACCGCTATCCTACGGAGCTGTCCGGCGGCCAGCAGCAGCGCGTGGCCATTGCCCGTGCCGTGGCCTCCAGCCCCAAGCTGCTGCTGCTTGACGAGCCTCTGTCCAACCTGGACGCCAAGCTCCGCATCGACATGCGTTCCGAGCTCCAGCGCCTCCACAAGGAACTGGGCACCACCATTATCTACGTCACCCACGACCAGGTCGAGGCTCTGACCATGTCCACCAAGATCGCCCTGTTCAAGGCCGGCGAGCTGAACCAGGTGGCCACCCCCATGGAGCTGTATAACAACCCCATTGACCTGGAGGCCGCCGACTTCATCGGCAACCCCCGGATCAACCTGGTCCCCGGCAAGGCCGAGATGAAGGGCGGCCAGCTGGTGGTCAAGAGCGAGCTGGGCGGGCACACCTTCGCCGCCGAGTACCTGACCAACGAGCAGAAGCCCTCCAGCGGCGAGTTCGACTGCGTGCTGGCCGTCCGCCCCGAGCAGATTCTCATCTCCCGGGAGCCTGTGGAAGGCGCCCTCCCCGTCACCGTGTACGCCAGCCAGCCCGCCGGTTCCGAGACCATCGTCACCTTGAAGGCCGGCGAGGACGAGTTCCTGTCCAAGGAGATCGGCCAGGCCCACTATGACATTGATCAGAAAGTCTGGGCTATTATTGACCAGGACAAAATCAACGTCTATAATAAAGAGACCACCCGGCTCATCAAGCGCGCGGTCTAAGCACCCTCCTTCCTCCCGGATAGGCAAAGAGGCGCACCCCCGGCGGCGGGCCCGCCGCCGGGGTACGGGCTAAGCTCCCGTTTCCGCCCCCTTGGCTATATAGATTCCAGCATCACTATTTCCCCAAAACGAAAGGAGAAGATCTGATGAAGAAGAAACTCTTTGCGCTGCTGATGGCCCTGGTAATGGTCCTCAGCCTGGCCGCCTGCGGCGGCGACAAGGGCGGCGATACCCAGGCCCCCGCCGACTCCGGCGCCTCCACCGGGACCGAGCAGCCTTCCGATGGCGGCGACGCCGCTCCCACCACCGACTTGAAGCTGGGCTATGACATGGACACCGGAGAAAACGTCTATGGCCCCTACTATGACGAGTGGAGCGACATGACCGACGAGGAGCTCTACGAGATGGCCTTGAAGGAAGACACCACCATCAACGTCTACGCCACCTCCTCCAAGATGCTGAAGGAAGAGGAGCCCTTTGAGGAGATGTTCCCCGGCCTGGACCTGGTGGTCTCCGACCTGGACTCCGACGAGGTCCTGAGCAAGGCCAGGATGGAAAACGAAACCGGAAACATCACCGCCGACGTGCTCCAGACCAAGGACGTCAACGGAGAAGTGTTCCACGAGTACTATGACAAGGGTGTCATCGAGCCCTTCTATCCCCGGGACATCTGCGCCCACATCCCCGAGGAGAACCTGAAGTACAGCTATCCCCTGTACTCCTCTCAGGCTTTCTGGTATTACAACACCGAAGCGTTCCCCGATGGCCAGCCCATTCACAGCTGGTGGGAGATCATCGAGAAGGATGACGCCGGCAACCAGAAATTCGCCCTCTACACCAAGGAAATCGGCCAGGAGACCGCGTACCTCTCCCTGTTCGCCAGCTTCATCATCAACGCCGACGAAATGGCCCAGTCCTACAAGGACACCTATGGCAAGGACCTGGAGTACACCTACGACGCCTCCAAGTTCGCCTTCGAGGTTCCCGAGAACAACGCGGGCGTTGAGTACCTGTGGCGCTTCACCCAGGCTAAGATGACTTTCATCGGCGACGGCGACGAGCTGGTGCTGGCCGTCCACAACTCCACCAAGGAGCAGCCCGCCCTGGCCCTGGCCTCCGCCGGTAAGATCGAAAACCGGGAGGAGTCCGGCTACAACATCGACTGGTGCATCAACCTCAGCCCCTACACCGCCCTGCTGAACACCGAGGCCATGATGGTCGTCCAGGGCTGCAACAGCCCCGCTGGCGCCCGCCTCTTCATCCGTTTCGTCACCGGCGGTGCGGACTGCCAGAGCGGCGGCCTGAAGCCCTTCACCAAGGTCGGCAACTGGCCCCTGCGTGACGACTTCGTGGACGAGAAGAACCCCGCCAAGCTCAACGAGCTGGGCGCCCGGGCCAACGACCTGGTCTCCATCTATGAGATCTATCCCGACGTGCAGGATATGTGGATGTACTGGCTGAACCAGTAATCCCGCTCTCTGCCATCGCCGCGTTCACAGCTTTGCTGGGCGGGCGGCCGGACGGCCG
>CAQXTN010000044.1:2628-15238 GCA_948916585.1 uncultured Oscillibacter sp.
CCCCGCCCGCCTTCTAAGAAGCTGTATTCACAGGCGAGAAACGGCACAGGCTTCCCGCCTGTGAATACAGCTTCCATGTTTCAAGGCTTTTAAGGAGGAACCCTATGGCAAATCCCATCCGGCAAAAAGAGATCGACGAGCGGGTCGGCAAGTTCGCGGACAAATTCTGGGGCGCGTTCCAGATGACGGAAAACGGCAGGGTAAAGAGCACCATCCTGCTCTACTCCTTCTGCCTCTGCTGGGTGCTGCTGGCCGTTTACGGCGGCTGCTTCGCCCTGCTCAACCCCTGGCTGGACGGCCTTTTGAGCGGGTCGGCGCTTCCCGTCTGGCTCATCAGCCTGGTGGAAGCCCTGGCGCCCGCGGCGGCGGGGACGGCGGCGGCCTCTCTGGTCTGGCTGCTGCCCGGCGACAAGCGTTTGCTCCCCGCCGGCTATCTCTGGCTGACGCTGCTGATGCTGGCCTGTTTGATCGGGCTCATAATGCTCATGGGCTGGGAAAACGCCGGGCTGGTCCTCCAATTCTTCGGGATGTTTGTGCTGGCCCCTCTGGCGCTGGGCCTGGGCTCATCCCTCCTGGCATATTATCTATACTGGAAAAAAAGGCCCCCTGCCGGAGACCCGGCAAGGCCTTGGAAAAGGCAGTGAGAATTTATGATTGATACCGTATTGTTTGACATGGGCGGGACTCTGGAGGATATCTTCATCGACGAGGCCAGCAAAAAAGCCTCCGCCGAGGGCGTTCTCCGCATCCTGGCGGACCACGGCCATCCCCTGTCCCTGGACATCCCTGCCGCCATCCAGGCCTTTGCCGACGGCTGGGACCGCTACGCCGCCTACCGGGGCCCCACGAACCGGGAGCTCAAGCCCGAGGAGATTTGGGGCAACTATGTCCTGACGGAGCTGGGCCTGGACTTCGACACCGTGAAGCCTTTCTCCGAGGAGCTGGCCCACATGTGGGAGGTCACCCACTACCACCGTGCGCTCCGCCCCAAGGTAAAGGAAATGCTGGAGGGTTTGAAGGGCCTGGGCATGAAGCTGGGCGTCATCAGCAACACCGCCGCCCTCTACCAGGTCTTCCGCACGCTGGAGGAGTACGGCATCCGGGATTACTTCCAGGACGTGACCCTGTCCTCCGTCACCGGCTACCGCAAGCCGGACCCCAACATCTTCCTGGTCTCCCTGAATCAGGTCCGCTCGGACCCCAAGACCTGCGCCTACGTGGGCGACACCTACTCCCGGGACGTCATCGGCCCCCAGAATCTGGGCTTTGGGGCTACCTTCCACATCCATTCCTTCCTGACCCAGTCCCGGGACGGCAACGTCCCCAAGGACGTCCGGGCTACCTATACTATTCAGGACATTTACGAGGTTTACACCATCTTGAAAGAGCAAGCGTGCTGAAAGGCGGCGGAGTATGTATACGTTCAATCATTTCAATTTTAACGTTACCGACCTGGAGCGCTCCCTAACGTTCTACAAAGAGGCCCTGGGCCTGTCCCCGGTCCGCCGGAAGGAGGCGGAGGACGGCAGTTTTGTCATCGTCTTCCTGGGAGACCGGAAGACCACCTTCCGCCTGGAGCTGACCTGGCTGCGGGACCATCCCCAGAAGTATGACCTGGGGGAATGCGAGTTCCACCTGGCCCTCAAGGCCCCCGACTACGAGGCGGCCTATGCCAAGCACAAGGAGATGGGCTGCGTCTGCTTTGAGAATCCCGCCATGGGCATTTACTTCATCACCGACCCGGACGGGTATTGGATTGAGATCATCCCGTGACAGCGGCAAACCACCGGCTCAAAAGAGCCGGTGGTTTTTTCGCTCAGCCCAGCGCCACGCCTGCGATCAAAAATACCAGAGTCAGCAAAAAGAAATACAAAATCAGCTTCCAGACATACTTCACCCATTTGTCATAGGGCACGTGCCCCAGGGCCAGGGCCCCCATCACCACCGCCGCCGTGGGGGTGATGATGTTCACCAGGCCGGAGGCGGACTGGAAGGCCGTCACCACCAGGTCGCCTCCCACCCCCGCGAAGCGGCCCAGGGGGGCCATGACGGGCACCGACAGCGTGGCCAGGCCGGAAGAAGAGGGAATCAGCACCGTCAAGGGCAGGTACAGCAGGTACACCAACAGCACGAAGCTGACGGGCCCCGCCCCGGAGAGGGCCTGCTCTCCCCAGTGGAGGATGGTGCCGGTGATCTGCCCGTCGTTCATCAGCACGGTAATGCCCCGGCTGATGCCGATGATCAGGGCCACCCCCAGCAAATCCGCGCAGCCCGCCACGTAGGTTTCGGCAATGGCCTCCTCGCCCATGCGGTCGATGAGGCCGATGATCACGCCGCTGACCAGGAACAGGGCGCTGAGCTCCGGGAACCACCAGCCCAGCACCGGCAGGGGCAGGCCCATCTCGTCAAAGGGAATGACGCCGTAAATCATAATCAGGAAGGTCAGGGTGAAGATGGCCATGATGACCTTCCGCTTGGGCGTAAACTCCACCGTCTCTTCCATGTTGGCCTGGATCTTCCCCGCGCCCACGCCCACCACGGACCGGGCGGGGTCCCGCTTCACCCGGGCGGCGTAGGCCATGACGAACCAAATCGCCGCCCCCTCAAAGACCACCCACTGGATAGCCCGGAGGAGGATGCCGTCCCCCAGGGACACCCCGGCGAAGCCCGCCGCGATGCCCGTGGCAAAGGGGTTCACCGTGGAGCTGATGATACCCGCCCCGGCTCCCAGGAGGATGACGGAGATACCCACCACCGCGTCATAGCCCGCCGCCAGAAAGACGGGAATCAGCAGGGGATAGAAGGCCATGGTCTCCTCCCACATGCCGTAGGTGGTGCCCCCCAGGCCAAAGGCGATCATCAAAATGGGGATCAGCCATTTCTCTCTTCCCCCCAGGCGCTGAATGATCCGGCCCACGCCGGCGTCCACCGCCCCGGTTCTCATGACCACGCCCAGGAAGCCGCCCACCATCAAAATGAAGACGCACACGTCCACCGCGTCGTAAAACCCGGCGAAAGCGGCCTTCAGCACCGCCCCGGCCCCCTGGGGGCTCTGGGCCACGGCGTGATAGGTCCCGGCTACCGGGGCCTCGTTCACGTACTGGTAGGCCCCCGCCGGGACCAGCCAGGTACACAGGGCCACCAGGATGATAAGCAGAAACAAAATGGTGTATGCCGTCGGCATACGGAATCTCGCTCGTTCCAAAGGGATCTCCCCCTTTATTTTCCGATGGTGGCCACCAGGACGGCCTTGATGGAGTGCATCCGGTTTTCGGCCTCGTCGAAGACCACGCTGTGGCGGCCCCGGAAGACCTCGTCGGTGACCTCCCGGATGTCCACGCCCTTGTCCTTCCACTCCTTGGCAAGCTTCGTCTCAAAGTCGTGGAAAGAGGGCAGGCAGTGCATATAGAGCACGTCCGGGTTCCCCGTGGCCTTCATGGTCTCCTCCGTCACCCGGAAGGGGGAGAGCAGCTCCGCCCGCTTGGGGATCAGCTCCTCCTCGCCCATAGAGGCCCAGATGTCGCCGTAGATCATGTCGGCGTCCTTGAGGGAGCCCATGTCGTCGGTGATCTCAATGAGGCCGCCGTTTTGCCTAGCCTCGGCGAAGACCCGCTTCACCAGCTCCTGGTCCATCTGCTTGGCCAGCTCCTGGGGCCCCAGGCCCACGAAGTGCATGCCCATTTTGGCCGCGCCGATCATCCAGGCGTAGCACATGTTGTTCCGCACGTCGCCGGGGAATACCACCTTCATCTTGTTCAGGGGCTTGGCGCAGCGCTCTTCCAGGGTCATCATGTCGGCGAGGATCTGGGTGGGGTGGTCCCAGTCGGTGAGGCCGTTCCACACGGGAACGCCGGACCATTTCGCCAGGTCCTCCACCACCTGCTGGGCATAGCCGCGGTACTCGATGCCGTCGAAGAAGCGGCCCAGCACTTTGGCGGAATCCTCCAGGGACTCCTTCTTGCCCATCTGGGAACTGCCCGCGTCCAGGTAGGTGACATGGGCGCCCTCCTGGGTGGCGGCAACCTCAAAAGAGCACCGGGTCCGGGTGGAGGTCTTTTCGAAGAGCAGCACGATGTGCTTGCCCTTCAGGGCGGGCTCACAGACGCCGGCGCGGCGCTTGGCCTTCAGGTCGTGGCCCAGGTCCAAAAGATAGCGGATTTCGCCGGGGGTGAAATCCTCCAGGGTTAAAAAGCTGCGGCCTTTTAAATTCAATGCCATGTTGTGTTACCTTCCTTTTCTGGTTCCCCCTGAAAAGGGGGGATTGTACTCGCCCTTCGGGCGGGGGAACCTTACGGGTCCTCCCGCCAGAGCGGCATGCTCATGCACCGGGGCCCGCCGCGCCCGCGGCTCAGCTCCGCGCTGGGAATGGTGTGCACCTTAATCCCCGCCTCCTCCAGGGAGCGGTTCGTCACGTAGTTCCGAGAATACACCACCACCTCGCCGGGGGCGATGGCCAGGGTGTTGCTTCCGTCGTTCCACTGCTCCCGGGCCGCGTCCACCTCGCTGCCCCGGCCACATTCAATGAGGGTCACATGATCCAGCCCCAGGTGCTCCTTGAGGATGTCCTCCAAACGGCCGTCCTCCTGGGTGATCTTCATCTTTTTGTTCTCGTCCAGCTCCATGACAAACACCGTAATGCTGGAAAGGATGTTGGGATGCACCGTGAACTTGTCCCGGTCCACCATGGTAAACACCGTGTCCAGGTGCATGAAGGACCGGCTCTTGGGGATGTTGAAGGCCAGAAGCTTCTTAAAGCTCGTCCGGCTGTAGGTCAGCACCGCCTCCGCCAGGGTGTCGATAGAGTCCCCCTTGGTCCGCTGGGAGATGCCCACCCCCAGCACCTGGGGGCTGAGAATTAAAATATCCCCGCCCTCCAGAGAGGAGGTCTCGCCCCGGTCGTACCACCGGGGGGCGTGCATATACTCCGGGTTGTGCTCGAAGATAAATTTGCCGAAGAGGGTTTCCCGGTTTCTCGTCTCCGTCAGCATCTTGTGGATGGACACGCCGGTGCCGATGGTGGCGAAGGGGTCCCGGGTAAAATAGAGGTTTGGCATGGGGTCCACCACGAAGGGATACCCGTCCCCGGCTGCGGATAAGAGGTCCGCCAGCTTCTCGCTCTCGCCCTGGAGCTGGCTTTTCCGCACGCCGGCCATCATAGTGGAGACCATCTGCTTGTCCGGCATCTTCCCCAGGTACTCCCCCAGGAGCACCCGGCTCCGCTGGTCCTTGACGCCGGCCTCGTCCAGGAACTGCATCACCAGCTCCTTGCGGACCTCGTCGCTGGTAATGGAATTCACCACCAGGTCCGTGAGGTAAACCACTTCCACGCCCTGCTGGCGCAGGCACTCGGCAAAGGCGTCGTGCTCCTTCTGGGCCTCCCGGAGATAGGGGATGTCGTCGAACAAAAGCCGCTCCAGATACTCCGGCATCAGGTTTTCCAACTCCTGGCCCGGGCGGTGGAGCAGGACCTTTTTCAGCCGCCCGATCTCGGAGGTGTTGTGGATTCCCGTTTCCAAATGGGCTCACTCCTTTTGCGTTCAAATCGTTGGGTGGTTTTAGGGTCCCTGATTTCGGCGGTTTCATGCGCGGCGGAAAAATTTACAAAAAGAGGCGGCCTCTTACGAAGCCGCCTCCCCGCCGCCCTCCTCTTCCGGGCCGTCCCCGCTTTCCGGGGGGGCCGCAGATTCCATGCCGTCCCTTTTCTCCAGCAGTACCGCCGCGAACCGCTCCGCGAAGAGCCGCCCCGCCAGCACCGCCTCCTCCGGGGAGTTTCCGGCGGCCCCCACCTCCAGCAGCAGCGACCCGGTGGTGGCGTGCTGGTTGTACCGGGAGTTCCGCAGCAGCACCGGGCGCATCAGCGTGGGGTAACGCTCCAGCACGTCCTGCTGCACCGCCGCCGCCAGGCGCAGGTTTTCCAGCCAGTCCGGGTGCTCCAGGCCGCTGCCGTCGCTGCCCATCACCAGGGACATCTGGGCTGGAACCCCCACACCCTCCACCTCCGACACCGCCTTGTACTGGTTCCCCTGTCCGTCCTCAATGGCGTCCCGGTGCACGTCCAGCACAAAGCGGATGGAGGGATACCGCTCCAGGTATTTCCGTATGGAGACCAGGGCCCGGTCATAGGCCCCCGTGTAATTGGGGTAGTCGTACAGCGTCCGGTCGTGGAGGACGGAGACGCCCGCCTCTCCCAGAACCTCCGCCATCTCGTCTCCCACCTTCACCACGTTATAGCGGTAGTCCGTAGTCCGGTAGTCCCCAGACCAGATGATTCCCTCCGTCCCCGGGACGGGGGTATAGGCCTCGCTGCCGTGAGTATGCAGAATCAGCACCTGGGGCTCCCCCTCCCCCAGGGCCGCGGCAAAGGGCTTTTGGAGCTCCGAAACGGATAGCTCATGGCTGGTGGAGTTGCTGATGAACACCCGTCCGCAGACGGTATAGCCGCTGGGGTCCGTGGGAATCAGCGTCTTGGCGGGGACACCGTTATCCGCCGCGATGGGAGCCGCGGGCTCCACCGGGGTCTCCTCCACCGGGGCCCGGACGGGGGCCTGGGTCTCTCCGTCCTCCTCCGGCGGCTCCTGCCGCTCCAGAGCCTGGAGCTCCGCCACCTCCTCCCGGACCGCCAGCAGCAGCGGCGACTCCCCGATGGTCAGCGCCGCCGCTGGGGACAGGCCGTCTCCAGCCCACAAATCCCCCAGCTCCCAGCGGAGCATCCGTTCCGGCAAAGCCTCCGCCAGGGCGGAATATGCCGCCGCCGCGCTGTCGCTCCCGGCGGTGACGGCGGCAGCCCACAGCGTCCCCGCCGCCAAAAGGGCCGCCTCCACCCGCCGAAGGACCTTGACCAGAGTTTTCTTTTGTTTCATATCCGCTCACCTCTGGGACAACCTATGTCCGGCGGGCGGGAAATATGTCAGTCTTGCAATCCCGCCCCATTCAGTATATACTTGGATACGAATAATCACCTTGGCAAAGACCCGATTCCACAAAAGGAGCTGAACTTAAGTGACAAGAACCCAGCTTGCCGGCGGCGTGTTCCTCACATATCTCCCGGCGAAGAAATTTAAGACAAGCCTCCTCTCCGCCCAGTTCGTGGTTCCCCTGAAATGGGAAACCGCCTCGGCCAACGCCCTCCTGGGCGCCATTCTCCGCCGGGGCACCGTCTCCTGCCCGGACATGGGTGCCCTGGCCCAGCGCCTGGACCAGCTCTACGGTGCCCGGATTGACGGCACTGTCCGCAAGAAAGGGGAATCCCAGTGCGTGGGCTTCGTGGCCAGTCTCATTGACGACAGCTTCGCCCCCGGAGGCGAACGCCTGCTGGAGCCGGCCGCCAGCCTCCTGGGCGAGCTGATTTGCCATCCCGTCACCCGGGACGGTCTGTTTCTAGAGGAGTACTTTGAAAGCGAGAAAACCAACCTCATCGACGCCATCCGCAGCATCCTAAACGACAAGCGCTCCTATGCCGACAGCCGCCTCCTCCAGGAGATGTGCACCGGGGAGCCCTATGGCGTGCCCCGCCTTGGCAACGAGCAGATCACCGCCGCTCTCCACCCCCAGCTGCTCTTTGACGCCTATCGGGAGCTGATTTCCACCGCCCGGCTGGAGATATTCTACAGCGGCAGCGCAGAGCGCTCCCGGGTGGAGGACGCCCTTCGCTCCGCTCTGGCGGACCTGCCCCGGAAGGACATCGCCCCCCCGCCGGAGCGGACGCCCCACGTCCTGCCGGAGGAGCCCCGCATCCTCACGGAGCGGCTGGACGTTACCCAGGGCAAGCTGGGCATGGGCTTCTCCTGTGGCAGCGATGACGCCGCCGCCCTGCTGCTGGGCAACACCCTCTTTGGCGGAAGCAGCAACTCCAAGCTCTTCCTGAACGTCCGGGAAAAGCTGTCCCTCTGCTATTACGCCTCCTCCCTCTTCCACCGGCACAAGGGGCTTATCACCGTCTCCTCCGGCATTGAGTTTGAGAACTACCAGAAGGCCTATGACGAAATCCGCGCCCAGCTGGAAGCCGTGCAGAAGGGGCAACTGGAGGACTGGGAGCTGGAGGCCGCCCGGAGCACCCTGCTGAACGCTTACGCCTCCATGGGAGACTCCCAGGGGAAGCTGGAAAACTTCTATCTGGGCCAGGCCGCCACCGGCCGGGATGAGTCCCCGGAGGACTTGGCGGCTCAGGTTCGCGCCGTCACCCCGGAGCGCGTTTTTGCGGCCATGGGCACGGTGAAGCTGGATACCGTATACTTCCTACAGGGAAAGGAGGCGGAGGCATGAAATCCATTCTTTATGAACGCCTAGGCGAGACCGTCTGCTGTGAGACCCTGCCCAACGGCCTGGAAATCCGGGTGATTCCCAAGCCGGACCACGCCAAAAAATACGCCTTCTTCGCCACCCGTTACGGCGGTATGGACACCCGCTTTCAGCTAAACGGCCGGTGGCTGGACACCCCCGCCGGAATCGCCCACTATTTGGAGCACAAGATGTTCGACACCGAGGAGGGCAACGCCCTTCAGGAACTGGCGAAAAACGGCGCCGAGCCCAACGCCTTCACCTCCAACGCCATGACCGGGTACTACTTTGACTCCACGGACCACTTTGACGAAAACCTGGAGATTCTGCTGTCCTTCGTCTCCATCCCCTACTTCACCCAGGAAAGCGTGGACAAGGAGCAGGGCATCATCGGCCAGGAAATCCGCATGATCGAGGACAACCCCGACTGGCAGATTTACGCCCGGCTGCTCCAGGCCCTCTATCAGGTCTCCACCGCCAGGACCTCCATCGCCGGAACCGTGGAGAGCATCTCCCACATCACGGCGGAGACCCTCTACGACTGCCACAGGGCCTTCTACACCCCCTCCAACATGATCTTGACGGTGGTGGGCAATGTGGAGCCGGAGAAGGTTGCCGGCCTGGCCCGCCGGGTGCTCCCGCAGGAGGGCGGCCCCGTGATTCCCCGGGACTACGGCGACGAGCCCGGAACCCTGTCAAAGCGTGAAACCCGCCTGGCCATGGAAGTCTCCAGCCCCCAGTTCCTGTCGGGCTATAAGTGCCGCCCGGTTCCGGAGGGAGAGGACCGCCTCCGGGCTATGATTCTGGGCGATCTGGCCTGCGACCTGCTCTTTGGCGAGTCCAGCCCCCTGTACCAGCGGCTCTATAGCCAGGGCCTTATCAACGCCAGCTTTGGCGGGGCCTACGAGCTGCTGCCTGGCGCGGCCTTCCTCTACGCCGGCGGCGAGAGCAAGGAGCCCCGGGCCGTGGCCGCCGCCCTCCAAGAGGAGGCGGACCGTCTGATCCGACAGGGCGTGGACCAGGACTTTTTCCAGCGGACCCTCCGGGCCAGCTTCGGCTCCAACCTCCGGGGGCTGAATTCCTTTGAAAACATCGCCGTCTCCCTCACCGAAGGCTGCTTTGGCGGATACGATCCCTTCCGCTTCCCCCAGGTCTTTGACTCCGTTACCCAGGAGGACGTGCTGTCCTTCCTTCGGGAGAATCTGGTCCAGGAGCGGTGGGCCCTGTCCGAAATCGTCCCTAAGGAGGCTTGATATGTCCGCACCTGAACTGACCGCGCTGAAAGACATGCCCATTAGCTTCCCAGGTCTCTTCGGGAGCTGGGAATTCAACCCGGATCCCATCGCCATCCACGTGGGCCACGGGGTCTACTGGTACGGCATCATCCTGGCCCTGGGCTTCCTGGCGGGGCTGCTGCTGTGCATGCGTCAGGCCAGGCGTTATGGCCTGACGGAGGACCACGTGTTGGACTTCGTTCTCTGGGCGGTGCCCTGCTGCATCCTGGGTTCCCGCATCTATTACGTCCTTTTCTACCTGGATCTCTATCGGGACGCCTCCGGGGCTCTGGACTGGAGCCGGGTCGTCGCCATCTGGGACGGCGGCATCGCCATCTACGGCACCGTCATCGCCGGGGCCCTGGTGGCCTTCCTCTTCACCCGATACAAAAAGATTCCCTTCGGGGCCATGGCGGACCTGGCGGTAATGGGACTGCTGCTGGGTCAGATCATTGGCCGCTGGGCCAACTTCGTCAACCGGGAGGCTTTCGGCGGCCTGACGGACTTACCCTGGCGAATGCGTCTGTGGACCAGCGCCACCCAGTACGTGGAGGTCCACCCCACCTTTTTCTACGAGAGTCTCTGGAACCTCGTGGGGCTGCTGCTGATTCTCTTCGTCGTCTCCAAAAGCCGCCGCTTCGACGGGGAAAACACCTGGTTCTACTTCCTCTGGTACGGCCTGGGCCGGGCCTGGATCGAAGGCCTGCGGACCGACAGCCTGTACCTCTTTGATTGGACCCTTTTCGGCCAGCCCATCCGGGTCTCCCAGGCCCTCAGCGCCGTCATGGTTTTCGTGGCGGTCCTGGCCCTGTTCTATGAAATCAAACGCAAGCCCCACTCCCCCCTGGACCTGCTGGTAAACCGCGTGGCGGCAGAGGCCGCCCAGGCAGGCGGTGACACGCCCGCCGGAGGAGAGGCCCCTCCAAAGCCGGAAGGAGGTTCCGATGGCAGTCAGGCTTGACGGCGCGGCCCTGGCCGCCAGAATCAAAGCCCACATTCGCAAGGAGGCCGCCGCCCTGCCCTGCCCCCCCATGCTGGCGGTGGTGCTGGCGGGGGAGGACCCCGCCTCCCTGGTGTACGTCCGGGGCAAGGAGCGGGACTGCTTGGAATGTGGCATCCGCGCCCAAACCCACCGCCTCCCGGCGCAGGTCTCCCAGGAGGAGCTGCTGGCCCTGGTGGATGCGCTGAACCGGGACGAGGACGTGGACGGCATCCTGGTCCAGCTCCCCCTGCCGGAAGGTCTGGACTCCCGGCCCATTCTCCACGCGCTTTCCCCGGAAAAGGATGTGGACTGCTTCCACCCCCTGAACGCCGGGCTGCTGGCCCTGGGGGAGCCTCGCTTTCTCCCCTGCACCCCCGCCGGAGTTCTGGAGCTGCTGGACGCCTACGCGATTCCCATTCGAGGCCGGCACTGCCTCATCCTCGGGCGGAGTCTCCTGGTGGGCCGTCCACTAGCGCAGCTTCTCACCTCCCGGGACGGCACCGTCACCCTCTGCCACTCCCAGTCTCAAAACCTGCCCGCCCTGACCCGTCAGGCGGACATTCTGATCTCCGCCGCGGGCCGCCCGGGCCTTGTGACGGCGGACATGGTGAAGCCCGGGGCGGCGGTCGTCGACGTGGCCATGAACCGCCGGGCGGACGGGAAGCTCACCGGAGACGTGGATTTCCCGGCGGTAGAGCCCGTCGCGGGCTTTCTCACCCCGGTCCCCGGCGGCGTGGGCCCCATGACCCGGGCCTGCCTGCTGCAAAACGTCCTCCGGGCCGCCCGGTCCCGGCGGCTTCCTTAAGGAGTTGCAAAAACGCTGGTTGGTTTCGCTGAAACCAACCAGCGTTTTTTGTCACTCCATCCAATTTTTCCCTCTTTTTTCCGAGAGCACATTGACTTTTAGCTCAGCTCTGGTATAATTAACGAAATATGTACAATATAAAGGGGAGCAGCTTATACACATTGCCCGTCCCGCCGCTCCACAAAAGCAATCGAGGTGTTTTTTTGCTGGTAACAAGAGAAATGGATTATACGCTGCGCATCCTTCGGGCGCTGCACCAGGACGGGCAGCTCTCCGCCGCCGCCGTGGCCCGAAAAGAGCATATACAAAAGGCCATCACCTTGAAGCTGCTGAACCGGCTGCTGTCCGCCGGCATCGTGGAGAGCCGCCGGGGTGTCAGCGGAGGCTATTTCCTCAAACGCCCCTGCGAGGAGCTGAGCATTTACGACGTTTTCCAGTCCATCGGCGAGCTGCCCCTCCTCAACCGCTGCCAGCGGGAGGGTTATTCCTGCGAGAACTTCCCCAAGGGCGGCTGCGGCGTCTGCCGGGAGCTGAACCGTATTCAAGGAACCCTAAACCGGGAGCTTCGGCGCATGCCGCTGAGCGATATTTTCTAGCGTATCCAGGTTTCATCCGTTTCATATGCCACAACTGACCATTACGGGAAAAGGAGGCACCCAACATGCTGTATCAAACCACGCAGGCCCATGAGGACCTCCGGGCGAAGGTCCGGGAATTCGCGGAGGCCGAGATCAAGCCCATTGCCTTTATGCTGGACAAGGAGAACCGCTTCCCCGCGGAGGCGGTGAAAAAGATGGGAGAGCTGGGCCTGATGGGCCTGCCCTACGGCACGGAGTACGAGGGCGCGGGGTCCGACGCCCTGAGCTACGCCATCGCCGTGGAGGAACTGGCCCGGGTGGACGGCGGCGCGGGAGTCATTCTCTCCGCCCACACCTCCCTGGGCACCTACCCCATTGCCGCCTTCGGCAATGAGGAGCAGAAGAAAAAATACCTCCCGGACCTGTGCGCGGGGCGGAAAATCGGCGCCTTCGGCCTGACGGAGCCCAACGCCGGGTCCGACGCCGGCGGCACCGAGACCACCGCCGAGGACATGGGGGACCACTACCTCCTAAACGGCGAGAAAATCTTCATCACCAACGGCGGAGAGGCCAGCACCTATGTTGTCTTCGCCGTCACCACCCCCGGCATCGGCACCCGGGGCATCAGCGCCTTTATCGTGGAAAAGGGCTGGGAGGGCTTCACCTTCGAGGAGCACTATGACAAAATGGGCAT
>CAQXTN010000045.1:0-15074 GCA_948916585.1 uncultured Oscillibacter sp.
CGGCGGATCTTCTCCGTCAGCTGGCCCGCCTCGTCATAGCCCACGTAGCCCGGAGGGGAACCCACGATCCGGGAAACGGAATGCTTTTCCATGAACTCTGACATGTCCAGGCGGATCAGGGCGTCGGGGGTATTGAACAGATCCGTGGCCAGCTGCTTCACCAGCTCCGTTTTTCCTACGCCGGTGGAGCCCACAAAGATGAAGCTGACAGGCTTGTGCTTGGGGGAGATGCCTACCCGGTTCCGGCGGACGGCGGCGGACACGGCCTCGATGGCCTCGTCCTGGCCGATAATGTGGTCTTTCAGGCGTTCCTCCAGCTGGCTGAGGCGCTGGAACTCCTGCTCCCGGATGCGGGAGGCGGGAATCTTGGTCCACAGCTCGATGACATGGGCCAGATTCTCCATGCTCAGCTGAGGCTGGCCCTTCTCTTCAATGACGCTGAGCTCCGTGGAGAGCTGGAGGTCCCGGCTTTTCAGCTCCGCCATGCGGGCGTAGTCCTCCTCGGACTTCTCCTCTTTCTCCTCCAGCATGGTCCGCTCCTTGGCGTAGTCGTCCATCTCCCGCTGAATCTGCATCCGCCGGGAGATGTCCGGGTCCTTCAAGTTCAGATCCGAACTCGCCTCGTCGATAAGGTCAATGGCCTTATCCGGCAAAAACCGATCCGTGATGTAGCGCTCGCTGAGCAACACCGCCTGGCGGAGGATACCCTCCGTCAGCTTGACGCCGTGGAACTCCTCGTACTTGGGAGCCAGGCCCTTCAAAATCTTGATGGATTCCTCCACGGAGGGCTCGTTCACCGTCACCGGCTGGAAGCGCCGCTCCAGAGCGGAATCCTTTTCAATGTGCTTGCGGTATTCGTTGAAGGTGGTGGCGCCGATAACCTGGATCTCTCCCCGGCTCAGGGCGGGCTTTAAGATGTTCGCCGCGTTCATGCTGCCCTCGGCGTCTCCCGCTCCTACCAGGTTGTGGACCTCGTCGATCATCAATATAATGTTCCCCAGGCGCTTCACCTCGTCGATAAGCCCCTTCATCCGGCTCTCGAACTGGCCCCGGAACTGGGTGCCCGCCACCAAAGCCGTCAGGTCCAGGAGGTAGACCTCCTTCTCCTGGAGCTTGAAGGGCACGTCGCCCTCGGCGATGCGCTGGGACAGACCCTCGGCAATGGCGGTTTTGCCCACGCCGGGCTCACCGATAAGGCAGGGGTTATTCTTCTGGCGGCGGTTCAGAATCTGGACCACCCGCTCAATCTCCTCCGCCCGGCCGATGACTGGGTCCAGCTTGCCGTCCTTGGCCTTCTGGGTCAGGGAGATGCAGTAGTTCTCCAAATACTTCCGCTTGGTATTTTTGGAGGACTCCTTTTTCTCCCGGCGCTCGCTCCGTCCCTCCTCGGCGCTCTCCTTGGAAGGCTCTCCGCCGGAGAACAGGCGGTTCAAGAAGGGGAAGGTGGCGGTCTTGCCCTCTTCCTCCTCGTCTCCTTCCTCTCCACCGGGCAGGTCCTCAATATTTTCCACGCCGTTCATGGCCTGCATCATTTCGCTGTTCAGGGTCTCCAAATCCTCGTCGGAAATGCCCATGCGCTTCATCATGTCATCCACCTGGGGAAGCCCCAGTTCCTTGGCGCATTTCAGGCACAGGCCCTCGTTGATGGTCTTTTCGCCGTCCAGCTTGGAGATGAATACCACGGCGACGTTTTTTTTGCATTTGGAACAAAGTGTCGGCTGCATACCTTTTAAACCTCCACGCGCCCTTCAGGCGCTATTCTTATCGAAATATCGGGCCTCATGGAGGCCGTTTAGCTGGAGAAATGGTCAAATTCCCAGGAATTTCAACGCATCCAGGGGCGTATGGTCAGTGAAAAACCGGAAAATCCGGCTGCCCTCCTCCCCGTTGAAAGAGACCCCCGCTAGCCGCAGCGCCCACACTGCCAAAAACAGCAGCAGCGCTCCTTCCGCCAGCCCCACAAGGCCGCCGCCCACAGCGTTGAGCCCGTGGAGGCCCGGCAGCTTTAAAACCGCGTCCAGCATCCGCACCAGCAGGTGCAGGGCAATGCTCAGCAGGACAAAAGAGAGCATGTACAGCACCCCGTAGAGCATGGACTGGGCCACGCTTCCAATTACGGCGGTCATCAAATGGGCTCCGGTGTCCCGGACGGTGTTCTGAGCCCGGAAGGTCAGCGCGTCCCACTGGGTCTCGTCGATCCCCAGCAAGCCCAGCACATCCGTAATGGACAGCTGGTCCTCCCGTGGGAAGGCCCCCTCCTCCGGCTGTTCGCCGGGATACCGTTCTTGAAGGGCCTCGTCCAGGCGGGCCTCCAGTCGCTTTTCAATTACCGGAGCAATGAGCCTCGCCGCCGGGGCCGACAGGGCCGAGGCGATGATTCCCGCCCCCGCCAGGGACAAAACCAAAACCAGCAGTCCCGCCAGTGTCCGCAGCAGTCCCTTCCAGGCCCCCAAAATCCCGAAGCCTGCCAGCACCGCCACGGCGATGGCATCTATTATAACAGGTGTCGTCAAACTTTCCTACCTCTTCCCCTGTAAACGTTTTGTGAACACACCGCTTATTTTCATGCAGTCAAGGCAAAAACAGGCTGGCAGACCCGGAGGACAACAGCAGCGCCGACCCATCGGGACACATCAGCGCCTCCCTGGCGTCTCCCGTCCCTTGAAGGGTGGCGTAGGGCTGGAGGTCCGGGTTGTAGACCGCCAGACGGTCGGCATAGAGGACTGCCAGATACCGCCCTGAGGCGGAAATGCTCAGCGCCTCTTCCCGAACGTCCAAAGAGCCCAAAACCTCTCCATTCTTATCCACGGTGACCAGCCGCCCCACGCTGCCGGAGCGGTAGCGGTTCAGCAGCAGCGCGGCAAAGCCTGTGCCTCCCAGATCGTACTCCCGGAGATAGGACCCGCTGTAAGAATAGGCCCCGGTGATTTCACCACCGGCGTTGGCAAAGGTCAAGGCGGTGTCGGAGACAGTTACCAACCGCCCTTCCAACTCCCCAACCGCAGCCACAAGGCCGCCGGAGATGCTGTAATCTGCCGCCGGCTCCGTCTCCGGCATCTTATAAAGCACAATGTTGCTGACAAATACACCGTTCTCTTGTCCCAGCGTCACCGCCGCCAGATGGTCTCCAAAAATATATCCATCCAGCACAAAGCGCTGGGAGGATTTGAATTCAAAATAGGGGTCTGGCCCCAGGGCCCGGTCATAGACCTTGACGCTTCCCTTGTAACCCTTCTTTTGGGCCGTCACCGCCAGCTCGCCGTCCTGGCTCAGCGTGGCGGATATGTAGGGTTCCTCCTCGCTGGCGGTGAGCTCCAGCAAAAGGCCCGACTGGTCGATGACATACAAAGACGTTCCTCCCACGTCGTAGGCCACCGCCCGGCCGCCGCCGGAGACCAGGGCCGGAGCCGTCATAGTCACCGGCGTGGACCAGACCTCCTCCCCCGCGCGGTTGTAAAGGCTCAAGGACGCGTCCGACAGCACCGCCAGGCTCTCCCCCAACAGGGCGAAGCGATTCTTAGACGCGGCGTCGTAGTGATAAACCGTCTCGCCCCCCACCTGCTCCGCCCGCCCATAGTGAAGATAGCGGCGGAGAATGTCAAACCCCGTGCCGTCCCGGTAGGCCGCAAACAGCACCACCAGCAGCACCACCGCCAGCATCAGGAAAAAACTCAAAAAGCCGCGGATAGGGTGCCGTCCCTCTTTGGACTTGTCTACGCGTTTCTCACTCATTCAGCCGTTCATCCTCATACCAGATTCTCGTCAGGTACAGCCCCCCCGGGGGCACCGTGGGTCCCGCCAGGGTCCGGTCCCCGCTCTCCAAAATGGCGGGGATATCCTCTGGGGCAAATTTCCCCTCGGCGGCGTAAAGCACGGTCCCCGTAATGGCCCGGACCATGTTGTACAAAAAGCCGTCGGCGCAGACCCGGAGTTCCAGCAGGTCCCCGCTCCGGGTCACGTCGCACCAGTAAATGGTCCGCACGGTGGTTTTCGTCTCCGTGCCCACCGAGCGGACGGCCCGGAAATCGTGGGTCCCCACAAACATATGGGCGGCTTGGTTCAAAAAGTCCTCGTCCAGCCGTTTTGGGTAAAAGTAGGCCCGGTTCACGTAGAAGGGATTTTTGAAGCGGGAGTTGTAAATGCGGTAGGTGTATTCCTTTTTGACGCAGGAGCCGATGGCGTTGAAGTCCTCCCCCACCTCCACCGCCTCCCGGACGGCGATGTCCTCCGGGGTGTGGGTGTTGATGGCGTAGGGCATCCGGTCAATGGGGATGCGGCTCTCCGTGCGGAAGTTAGCCACGTACCGCTCCGCGTGGACCCCGGCGTCCGTCCTTCCGCAGCCCGTCAGGTGGACAGGCTCCCCGCAGACCTTGGAGATGGCCTTTTGCAGGGTCTCACAGACGGAGGCGGCGTTTTTCTGCACCTGCCAGCCGTGGTAGGCGGCGCCGTTGTAGGTGAGTTTTAAGGCGATGTTGCGCATAGCCGCCTCCTTTTTGTCAGTCCCAGGTGAGCTTGGGCCAGAAGTCCTCCGGGCCGTGCTCCCGGGCAATTCCGCTCTCGCCGATGGACCACTGCTCCAGGTCAAATTCATAGCCTAGGCCGGACGTGTCCCGGCAGAAGAAGGACAGAGTAAATTCGTCCCCCATACCGGCCTCGGCAATCAGGCCCTTCTCAGGGTCACAGGTATAATTTTCGATGGTCTCCCCATACTTGGCGGTTTGCTCCACGGCAACGTCCCCATTCCGCCGGAGGCGGAACACCGCGTCTTTGACCTCCGGGGCCCCGCTCCCCTTGGATCCCTGCAAGTTGACTTCATAAAAAGACAGGTCAAAGATTCCGCTCCCGTCTTTTTCTCGGGTGTAGTTTGCGCTGGAGCCGCCACAACCGGCAAGCTGAACCGGCAGCAGCGTGGCTGTGTCCCCCAGATAGCCCAGGTCCTCCAGCCGCTGGCTCTCGCCGTTTTGAATGACGGCTTCCAGTTCATACTCCCGGCGGCCCCCCACAGGCAGCTTCAATGTGCCGGTAAGGCGCCCGCTCTTGCCGCCGCGCAAGGGTTCCGAGCCGGTTTTCCCATCAAGGAGGGAGGTCCAGTTCACCCACACCTCTGTGTCCACGCTCCACTCCTTCAGGGACAAATCCACCGTCACATCCAGAACCCGCTGTTCTTTGTTCACGGCGGTGGTGTACTCCCAGTCCAGGACCGCCGCGTCCGCTTCCCGCATCGCCCGCTGCACAACCTGAATCCGCTCGTCCAGCCGCCGGGTCTCCATCTGCAAATTGGTCTCCGTCCTTGCAAGCTGTTCCCGCAGATCCAAAACCAAGAGGAGCTGCCAGAGGTTCAAGCCCGCCAAAAACAGACAAAGGGCCAGCACCAAAGCCTGTATCCGGTTCTTCTTCCCGTCCATCTCGCGCTCCTTTCTCCATTCCCTACAGCCCAAAGGCCCGCAGGGCAATGACCCCCGCCAGAATCAGGACCCCCAGGGTCAGGGCGGTGTAGTCCCGGCGCTCGTACTTCAAAATATGGAGCTTCGTCCGGCCCTCGCCGCCGTGGTAACAGCGGCACTCCATGGCCGTGGCCAGCTCGTCCGCCCGGCGGAAGGCGCTGATAAACAGCGGCACCAGGATGGGCACCAGGGCCTTCGCCTTCTCCATCAGGTTCCCGCTCTCGAAATCCGCCCCCCGGGCCTTCTGGGCGGACATGATTTTATCCGTCTCCTCAATCAGCGTGGGGATGAACCGCAGGGCGATGGACATGATCATGGTCAGCTCGTGGACCGGGACGTGGAATCGCTTCAAGCCGTTCAGCAGCCGCTCCAGGCCATCGGTAAGGCTGATGGGGCTGGTGGTGTAGGTCATGAGGAAGGTTCCCATGATGAGAAGCATGATCCGCAGGACCATAAAGGCGGCGTTTCGCAGGCCCGTGTCCGTGACGTGAAAGGGCCCCCAGACCCAGAGCTCGGTGGCCCCGGGCGTGAAAAACAGGTTCAGGACGCCGGTGAAGACGATGATGAACAGCACCGGCCTCAAGCCCTTCACCAGGGCTTTGAGCCCCACCCCGGAGACACGGACACAGACCGCCAGCACCAGGGCCATCAGGCCGTAGGCCAGGAAGCTCTTGGCGGTAAACAGGGCGGTAATATACAGCACCACCAGCAGAATCTTTGTCCGGGGGTCCAGCTTGTGGGCCACGGTATTTCCCGGGAAATACTGGCCCAGGGTGATGTCCTTCAGCATGGAGCCCCGCCCCCTTTCAGAGCCAGGAGCTGGCGCTCCAAGTCCTCCACGGTGTAAACAGCGGGGTCGATGGGAAGCCCCCGGTCCCGGAGGGACATGGCCACACGGGTAATCTGGGGCACGTCCAGCCCCGCGGAGAGCAGCTCCTCCGCCCGGGTGAAAATCTCCGCCGGGGTCCCGCTCATCAAAATATGGGCGGATTTCAGCACCAGGATACGGTCCACGTTCTGGGCGATTTCGTCCATGCTATGGCTGACCAGAAGGATGGTGGCGTTCTTATGCCGGTGATACTCCCGGATGTTCGCCATCAGATTCTCCCGGCCCGCCGGGTCCAGGCCCGCCGTGGGCTCGTCCAGCACCAGCACCTTGGGCTCCATGGCCAGGACTCCCGCCAGGGCCACCCGACGCTTCTGTCCGCCGGAGAGCTCAAAGGGGGATTTTTCCAGCTGCTCGTCCCGAAGGCCCACCAGGCGGGCGGCCTCCCGGACGGCGCGGTCCAGGTCCTCTCCGGTCTTTCCCTGGTTTTTGGGGCCAAAGGCGATATCCTTATAGACAGTTTCCTCAAAAAGCTGGTACTCCGGGTACTGGAATACCAGGCCCACCTGGAAGCGGACGCTCCGTATTTTTTTCGGCTCCGCCCAAATATCCTTCCCCTCTAACAGAATCTGGCCGGAGGTGGGTTTCAGCAGGCCGTTCAGGTGCTGAATCAGGGTGGATTTCCCGGACCCGGTGTGGCCGATGATTCCCAGAAACTCCCCCGGCTCCACGGCGAAGCTGACATCCTCCACCGCGCCGCGCCGAAAGGGCGTCCCGATGCCGTAAGTATGGGTCAGGTTTTTGATTTCTAAAATTGGCAAATCCGGTCCTCCTATCCCTTCTTCAACGCTCCGGCCACGGCGGCGGCGCAGTCCTTTACGCTCAGGGCGTCCAGGGGCACGTCCCATCCCTTTTGCCGGAGGCGGTCCAGCAGGTCCACGGTATCCGGCACCGTCAGCCCCAGATGCCGGAGGCGGGTCACCTGGCTGAATACCTCCTCCGGCGTTCCGTCCAGGTCCACCCGGCCGTCGTTCATGACCACCACCCGGTCCGCACCCTCCGCCTCGTTCATGTGGTGGGTAATCAGAATCACGGTGATGCCCTTTTCCCTATTTAAACGGTGGATGGTGGTCAGCACCTCCCGCCGCCCGATGGGGTCCAGCATAGCGGTGGCCTCGTCCAGCACCACACAGGCGGGCTCCATGGCAATGACCCCAGCAATGGCGATGCGCTGCTTCTGCCCGCCGGAAAGGAGGTGGGGCGCGTGGGTAACGAACTCATCCATGCCCACGGCCTTTAAGGCCTCGTCCACCCGGCGGCGGATTTCCTCTGTAGGCACGCCCAGATTCTCCGGGGCGAAGGCCACGTCCTCTTCCACCACGTTGGCGACAATCTGGTTATCCGGGTTCTGGAACACCATGCCCACCCGCTGGCGGATGGCCAGGAGCAGGTCCTGGTCCAGGGTGTCCATACCCTCCACCCAGACTTTCCCCCCAGCGGGGAGAAGCACGGCGTTGAAGGTCTTGGCCAGGGTGGATTTCCCGGAGCCGTTGTGGCCCAGGACCACCACAAAGCTACCCTTTTTAATTTCCAGGTCCACGCCCCGGAGAGCGTAGACCGGCTTTTGCCCCTCGTCCGCCGGGTAGGCGAAGCGGAGGCTCTCGGTTTGGATCATATCAGGCATCTCGTTTCCCACTTTCTATTCTAAGAACCATCTCCCCGTGCCCCCGCAGGGCAGGGCCAGGCCCGTGGCCGTGACGGGAAGGCCCAGCTCATCCCACGTACACTTCCCGCCGTACTTCTCCTTCACCAAAAGGTTCAAAAGGTAGCCCAGCACCGACGGGGCCAGGCCCGTGGTATAGGAGTTAATCAGCACAAACAGGGGCTTGTCCGACAGCACCCCGGCGCAGAGCTTCACAAAGGGATACAGGTTGTCCTCCAGCTTCCAGACCTCCCCGCCGGGGCCCCGGCCGTAGCTGGGCGGGTCCATCACGATGGCGTCGTAGGACTTCCCCCGGCGGATCTCCCGCTCCACAAACTTGGCGCAGTCGTCCACAATCCAGCGGATGGGGGCCTCCCCCAGGCCGGAGAGCCTGGCGTTTTCCCGGGCCCAGGCCACCATGCCTTTGGCGGCGTCCACATGGCAGACGCTGGCCCCGGCCCTGGCGCAGGCCGCGGTGGCCCCGCCGGTATAGGCAAAGAGGTTCAGCACCCGGACGGGCCGCCCGGCGTGCTTGATTTTTTCCGCCATAAAGTCCCAGTTTACGGCCTGTTCCGGGAAGAGGCCCGTGTGCTTAAAGTTCATGGGCTTCACCTGAAAGATCAGGTCCCCATAGCGGATTTTCCAGCTCTCCGGCAGGGCCTTTTTCTCCCAGTGGCCCCCGCCGGTGGAGGAGCGGAGATACCGTCCCCCCGCCTTCCGCCAAGCGGGATGCTCCCGGGGCGTCTCCCAGATGGCCTGAGGGTCTGGGCGTACCAGCACCTGACGGTCCCAGCGCTCCAGGCGTTCCCCGCCGCCGCAGTCCAGCAGCTCATAGTCCCCCCATCGGTCCGCAATCCACATGGCCGGTCCTCCCTGTTCTCTATATAGTAAATCAGGTTATTATACCGCCCTTCTGGGCATTTCGTCAACCATTCCTTGCCGGATTTAGGAAGAAGCCACAAAAAGTTTCCAATTCTCCTTCTTGACATAGATAGATTTTCGATATATAATGCGGATGCTGATATATCGAAAATCTATCTATGTGGAGGTACTCTATGGAACTGGACAAAAGCTTAGCCAGCGGAAGCATGTCCCTGCTGGTTTTGAAGCTGCTGGAGGACGGAGACCTGTACGGCTACCAGATGATCGAGGAGCTCCGGCGGCGGAGCGACGACACCTTCCGCCTCAAGGCAGGGACCCTCTATCCCCTCCTTCACAGCCTGGAGGAAAAGGGACTGGTCACCGCCTATGAACAGACAGCGGAGTCCGGTAAAACCCGGCGGTATTACCACTTGACCAAGCAGGGCCGGAGCGCCCTCCAAGAAAAGGAAACAGCCTGGAATACCTACGCCCGGGCCATGGGCCGGGTGCTGAAGGGGGGCGCGTGCCTTGCCGGAGCGTAAGACCATCGCCGCCTATCTGGAGGCGGCGCAGGGGCAGATTCGCTGGAAGCGGGCTCGGCCCCTGCTGATCCGGGAGCTGGAGCGGCACCTGGAGGACCAGCGAGACGATTTCCTAAAAGAGGGCAAGGCCCCCGATGAGGCGGAGCGGCTGGCCGTGGAGGATATGGGGGACCCGGTGACGGTCGGAACAGAGCTGGACCGGATCCACCGGCCTCGGCCCCAATGGGGACTGCTGGGGCTGACCATTGCTCTGGCGGCAATCGGTGTGGTCCTGCGGGTGCTTTTCCGCCAGTCCTATGTCCAGCAGATGGGTATCATGAGGTTCCTGGCCTCCCTGGGCCTGGGCACAGTGGCCATGCTGGGGATGTACTTTTTCGACGTATCCCGTCTGGTCTGGCACGCAAGGGCCGTGTACGGCGGAGGTTTGGCAGTATCGCTCCTGCCCTTGGTATTTTTGCGTTCTCGTTACTACACATATTACATTACCCTTGCGGCGGCATTAAGCCCCCTCGTCTACGCTTTCTGGCTCTACAGCTTTCGGAGCAAGGGCTGGAAAGGCCTTTTACTTACCACTCTGGGCGGTGGCTTTCTGGCGTTGGTCTCCCGCTATTGGTTCAATCTGGCAGGGACGTTCCTGCTGCTGTTCTCCGGCCTGATATTGACTCTCTACGCCGCGGGACAAGACTGGTTCGGCGTGGGAAGATGGAAAGGTGTCGGCGCGGTCCTGGCCGTCGCTTTCGGACTCCTGGCTTTTCTCTTTCTCAAGGGCTATCTCACTTCCTTCCTGCTCCGGGTGATGATTGCCCTCCGGCCGGAGCTGGAGAAAACGCACCGGGGTTACATGGGCTGGGTGCTGCATATGTTCTGGGAGGACGTTCCTCCCCTGCGGAGCGTCGGCGGCGAAGCCGCCATGTCGGTCAACGCCGGGGCCCGGGTCTTTGGCGGTGGCCAGGAGTTTCGGCCCATCGACTTCTCCAACGACTTCCTCCCCGCCTCCATGGCGGTGGCCTGGGGCTGGGTTCCCCTGCTGGCCTTGCTGGCGGCGCTGGCGGTTTTGCTTCTCTGGCTGCTGGTGAAGGGCCTGCGGCAAAGCTACCTTCCGGGCCGTTTCGTGGTGCTGGCGGTGGTCCTGACCCTGGGGTTCCAAACGCTATTCAGCGCGGCGCTGAATTTCGGCTTTTTGCTCTTTCACGCCAGCCTGCCCCTGGTGGTGGGAAATTTCCAGACGGTGGTGGACATGGCCCTCATCGGCCTGGCCCTGTCGGTGTTTCGGGGGGATTCTATCGCCCGGGAGGAGCCGGGCGGGCCGATCCCGCAGAGGAAACGGCTGCGGATCAAATTCGAGTATCAATGAAAAGAACCTCCCCGCCGCGCGGCGGGGAGGTTCTTTTACCCCTTCCGGATTGGATGCCGGATAACAGTTTTCCACTTCTCCGGCGGGACTTTTCGGGTGTCGGTAAGATAGATTTCATGGTGCCGCCGGGCCTCGCTCAGGTCGTTGACACAGCCTCGCTCCTGTAAAAACGTGTCCAGCTTCGCCACCGATTCCGGCTCGGAGTCAAAGGAGCCCAGGTGCATGATCTGGACGCAGAGGCCCTCCTCCACCGTCCAGAACTCCGCGGCGGAACAGCCCAGCTTCTTTTTCCGGGAGGCGGTCTCCACCGCCCAGGCGAAGTCCGCCGGGGTAACAAAGTCCGGCAGGCGGATGGCGGAGGTCCAGAGGAAGCCGTCCTTGTTCCCATAATCTATGCCGCCTCCCCCCTCCTGCCGCCAGAAGCCCTCCAGGGGCGGAACCACGTACTCAAAGAAGCCCTCAATGCGGTAGTCGCTCTTATAGCTCATTTTCAGAGTATAGGCCACAGCGTACAGCACGCCCATGGCCTGTTGGTAGGCCCCACCCTCCTGATTGGGGTCTCCCTTTCCGTTCACGGCGATATAATTCATTTTGGGAACCGTCACGATCTCCGGTTTTCCCTTGGGCAGGTAAAACTCCTTGAACTCTTTCTTGAAATCAAAGGCCATATGTATCCCCCTTTTCGATAAATAGTGTAACAGATTTTTGAGAAACCGCAAGAGGATGTTATTTCTGGAAATCCGCACCCAAATATTGACCAAGGGACAAATTTCCTATATAATAAGCAATTGTCAGCGAGGACCTCTGCCGCGGCCCCGACGGGCGGCGGTGTTTTTTTACCTATCATCTCGACAAAAACCGACGAAAGGAACCTGCTATGCGACTGATTCGACTGCCCAAGCGCATCCTCTCCGGCCTCTTGGCCGGAGCCCTGCTCCTCACCCCCGCCATGGCCTTTGCGGACACCGGCGGCCATTGGGCCGAGAGCGCCGTCAACAAATGGAGCCAGGAATACGGCGTGCTTCAAGGCTATGACGATGGGTCCTTCCGGCCCGACGCCTCCATTACCCGGGGAGCCTTCGCCGGGATCCTGGACCGCTTCCTCCAATTCCAGACCGCCGCTCCCGCCGGGACTTTCTCCGACACCAAGGGGAGCCGCTGGGAAGATTCCATCCTGAAACTCAACGCCGCCGGGGTGTACCTGGGCAGCGAGGGCAAGGCCCTTCCGGGGGACAGCATCACCCGCCAGCAGGCCATGACCATGGTGGCCCGGGCCTTCCAGCTGGGGGGGGCAGACAACGCCCTGACTTACCACGACGAGGCCCAGGTGGCGGGCTACGCCCGTCCCTACATCGCGGAGCTCACCGCCCGGGGCTGGATCACCGACGCGGCGGAGGGAAGCTTCCGCCCCATGGAGCCCCTGACCCGGGCAGAGCTGGTGAACCTGCTGAATAACATGATTCAGGTCCTGATTCAAACCAGTGTGGATTATTCCAGCAATGTGGAGGGCAGTCTCCTAATCAACGCCGCCGGCGGCGCTGCCCTGTCCAACATGACCGTCTCCGGGGACCTGCTCATCGCCCCCGGCGTCACTGGGGCCGTTACCCTGGACAATGTGACCATTACCGGAGAACTCCGCAATTTCAGCTCCGTCACGCCGCAGATTACCAACACTTCCACAGAAGCCCCTGTCACGCCGGTGGACCCGGTGACGCCAGTGCCGCCCGCTCCGCCGGAAGAGCCGGGCACCCCGGGCTCAGGAGACGATTTCGACTGGGGCATCGTGGTGGTGCCCACTCCCGTGGACCCCAACGCCCCCGCTGTACCGGAACAGCCCGCCGGGCCCGGCATCCAGCCTGGCGAGGTCTACACCCCCGGCGTCCCCACTGGAGAGACCTTTGACTACAGCGACCGAAAAATCCCCGTCTACGCGGGCACGGAGCGGAGCCAGCTCCAGCACGGAGACTTTACCTGGTCCACAGAACATCCCGACCGGCTGGTCTACAACGGCAGTCAGTTCCGCACCCGCTTCGGCATTGACGTCTCCGCCTACCAGAATCGGGCCAGCGCAAACGAAACCATTGACTGGCAGGCTGTCCGGAACGACGGCGTGGACTTTGCTTTCGTCCGCATCGGCCTTCGGGGCTATTCCTCCGGCAAGCTGGCGGAGGACGCCTTCTACCGCCAGAACATTGAAGGCGCGATGAATGTAGGGATTGAAACTGGCGTATATTTCTTCGCCCAGGCCATTACTGTGGAGGAGGCCATTGAGGAGGCGGACTTCGTTATCGAGCGCCTCCGGGGCCTGAATATCAATGGCCCTGTAGCCTACGACTGGGAGATGGGCAACGCCTCCTACCGGGTTTACGGCATTGACCCAGCGATGGCTACCGCCTGTGCCATCGCCTTCTGCAAGCGTATCCAGGAGGCGGGCTACACGCCCATGATCTACCAGAGCTCCTATGTGGGCTACGTAAAATATGACCAGGGCGCCATCGCCCCCTATCTCTGCTGGTTCCCCGAGTACAAGAGCGACCAGTCGGAAAAGCTCTGTCCCACCTACTACTATCAGCCGGACTACTGGCAGTTCTCCAGCAAGTGCTCCATTGCCGGAATCGGCGGCAATGTGGACGCAAACATCCAGTTCATTCGATGAGGAAAGCGGCGGCGCATGGAAAAGTTCCATGCGCCGCCATTTTGGGAAGGAGCGGTTTTTGTAAGACAGCATAATAGGGCTCAAGCAGAATCGAAGTCTCGATTCTTGACCTTACCTACCGTCATGGTCTTTCTCTTTTGCGGCGTGTTTCTTCCTCTGGCGATCCTTCTTTCCGCCGTGTATGTGGCGGCGGTCTTTCGCCGCGCGCGAAAGAAGCGGGCCCTTATTTCCGCTTCACAGGATAGCACACTTCCGTGACGAACTCCTCGGGATTCCGGGTCTCGTGGGGGCTGACATGGTAAATGTTGAAGTAGGGGCCGCCAAAGGTCCAGCCGTTGTCCTCCACCCAGGCCGCCACAGTCTCGTTCACGGCGCTGAACTGGCTGTAGCTTCCCCGGAAGGTGGCGGAGGCCACCTGCACCGCCGGGACGGTTTTGAACTTCACGTGTTCCGTGTCGGTGTAGGTCCCCGTCACCGTTTTCTGGATTTCTATATCCACGTCCCGCTCTTTGTATTCTTCGTCGTGATAGACGGCGGCACAGAGGTCCGGGCTGCCGCCCTGAAGGTTCATTCGGGCGGTCTCTTGGCAGTAGATGGCCCACAAGTCTCCCTCCCGGTCATAGCTGGGGATGATTTCCCGGACGCTGGCTACATAGCGCTCCGGAATCGTTTTAATGGTAACATCGTATTTCATCATCATTTCGTCCTTTCTCAGCCGTTCCAAGGCTGTGTCCAATAGGCAAAGCCGCTTCCGCGCTCCCTCCATCTCTTCCCAAGCCGACGCCCGCTGGAGCAGCAGGTATCGCTCCAGCGCCCCAGGGTCATCGTAGCAGCCCAGCACCTCCCGGACGGCGGCCAGGGGAAAGCCCATGTCCCGGAGAGCCCGGATGCGGTTGGCGATGGGGAGCTGGCGCTCGCTGTAATAGCGGTAGCCAGTAAAGGAATCGACGGAAGCCGGAGTCAACAGTCCGGCCTCGTCATAGCGGCGCAGGGAGCGGATGCTGACTTTGGATAGTTTTGAAAATTCGCCGATTTTCAGCATAGAGGGTTCCCTCCACAACGTTGTGAATTCTGAGCTCAGGAACAGAATACGCCCTCTCCCCAGGGGAGAGTCAAGGGGGAAAATCCATAAAAATTTTATTCTTTGGCGAAGCCCGCCGTACCCTGCAGAAAATTTTTAAAAAAATCAAGGAAAGGCTTGACAAAACCGGTGTGCTTCTGCTATAGTATCATTTGTCCGTTACGGATGGCAGAGATGGCGGCATAGCTCAGTTGGCTAGAGCATGCGGTTCATACCCGCAGTGTCCCCGGTTCAAATCCAGGTGCCGCTACCAGGCTTCCATGAAGCGTCGCAAGGCGCTTCATGGAACTCCGTCTCCCTATTCCTCATTCTTACCTTTCGTAAGATTCTCAAAGTCCGCATAATTTTGGGGAAAAAGAAAGGCAAAGAAGTGCAACGCAGTTTTGCCAGAGACGAAAGTGGAACGGATTTTACCTTGATGACGGCCCGTTGGTCAAGTGGTTAAGACACGGCCCTTTCACGGCTGTAACATGGGTTCGAATCCCGTACGGGTCACCATCCTATAAGGCGCCGTAAAGCGCGGCGTCTTATAGGCGAAAAAATCCATAGCATTTGGAGGCTTAGCTCAGCTGGTTAGAGCGCATGCTTCACACGCATGAGGCCACTGG
>CAQXTN010000046.1:0-14719 GCA_948916585.1 uncultured Oscillibacter sp.
GCCGGGTACAGCGGCGGGTCTCCTCGTGGAGCTTGGTCAGCTCCCGGCAGAGGGCGACCCGGCGCCCTGGACCAAAGGTTTCGCAGAAGTCCGCCAGAGTGGGCCGGAGCTTGTGGGGGGCCTCGTGAAAGATCATGGTCCGGGTCTCGTTCCGAAGGCTCTCCAGATGCTCCCGGCGGCTTCGCTTGTTGACGGACAAAAACCCCTCGAAGGTAAACCGCCCTGTGGGCAGGCCGCTGACTGCCAGGGCATTCACCGCCGCGCAGCAGCCGGGGATGGACAGCACCTCCACGCCGCGCTCTCCGCAGAGGCGGACCAGGAGCTCCCCGGGGTCTGAGATGGCGGGGGTTCCGGCGTCGGTGACCAGGGCGCAGCTCTCCCCCGCCAGGAGGCGGCCCAGAACCGCCTGCCCGGCGGCGGCGGCGTTATGCTCATGATAGCTCACCAGGGGCTTTTTGATCTGGAAGTGGTTCAGCAGCTTCAGGGACACCCGGGTGTCCTCCGCCGCAATGAAGTCCACCGCTCCCAGGGTCTCCACCGCCCTGGGAGACAGGTCCCCCAGGTTGCCGATGGGTGTGGCCACCAGATACAGGATTCCGCTCATAGCGGGGCCTCCTCTCGAAAATAGATACGGTTCAGCTCCGCTGTGGGAGAACCGTCGGAATTCTCCAAAACCAGCGGCGGCTCCATGCGCAGGCCTGGTTTTCCGCCCCGGCGGGCCTCCAGTAAGACCAAGGAGGGGGCCCGCTCCGGCCGGGTGCAGACCGGCCGCAGCCGCTTGGGCTCCAGCCCGTTTTCCCGGAGGGCACAGAGCAGGTCCGTCAGCCGCTCCGGCTTGTGGACCAGGCAGAAATACCCGCCCCAGCGCAAGGACCGGCATGCCGCCTGGCAGACATCGTTCAGCGTGCAGTCCACCTCCGCCCGGGCGGTCCGGCGGAGGCTTTCCTCTGTCAGGGCGCCGCTGTTTACGGGATAATAGGGCGGGTTGCAGACCGCCAGGTCAAAGGGCCCTGCCGGAAGAGCGTTCCGGTCCCGTAGGTCCCCCTGATGGAAGAAAAGGCGGTCCGTCAAGCCGTTCTTTGCCGCCGCCCGTTTCGCCAGGGCCATAGCCTCCGGCAGAAGCTCCAGTCCCGTTACCGCCAGCTCCCTTTGCCGCTGGAGCAGCAGCAGGCTCAAAAGTCCTGTGCCACAGCCCAGGTCCAGCACCCGAAGCCCCGGCCGCAGCCGGGGAAAAGCGGACAGGAGAAAGCTGTCGGTTCCCGGCGGAAACAGCTCGTCGGCCCAGACGAAACGAAGCCCGCCGGGCTTGAAAAGCTCCCAGTGCTCCATGGCTCACTCCTCCCGGGGCGGGAAGCCTGCCAGCTTGGCGTTGAGCTTGCGGTAAATGCGCTTCTGGAACCAGGGTTCTGTGGAGGCGGCGACAGCCTCCTCCAGCCCGAACCAGCCCACCTGGCTGTTCTCATCGGGCTTGCACCGCACCGGTGCGGCGGGGTCTGCCTCCAGCAGAAAGGTGACGTTTAGATGGAGGTGGGAGGAGACGTACTGCCCCCGCTTCTCGTGGCCGTCCACCGTCAGAATTTCCACGGAGTAAATGTCCCGGGACACGGGGCGGACCTCCGCCAGCCCGCTTTCCTCCTGGACCTCCCGAAGGGCCGTGGCGCACAAATCCCGCTCCCCGTCGGCGTGGCCCCCCAGCCAGGACCAGGAGCGATAGAGGTTGTGATAGGCCATCAGCACCTGTTTCCGGTCCGGGCTCACCACCCAGGCGGAGGCTGTTAGATGAGCCGGGTCCTCCCGGCCGTAAGGGGCCTGTCCGCATGTTAGCAGGTGAAGCAGGACCTCCCGGTCCCGCTCCTCCTGTTCATTCCAGGGCTGGAAGGCCCGCAGCTGAGAAATCAGGTCCATGGGTGGTTCCTCCTTGTTGCGGTTTGGTAATCGTCTCCATCATAGCACAGTTTTCCCAAAAGGAAAAGCGGTAAAATTCCCGGTTTCTCGTCTCTCCAGAGGAGCGGGAAATGCGTGGGGAAGGGTTGGATTCTTCTTGGGGAGCGAAAAAGTTGCATTTGCCGTGGACAACTTTGGTAGAAATTGACAGAAAAATGGAAAAAATACACAATATATGGGGTTTGCTGCGGAAAACGAAAAAAATGTCGAAGAAAACTTCTGTTTTTTTGTAATCCCATCTTGAAAAATCTGGAAATTTATGCTATTTTATAGAAAACGAGCTGAGAGTGTCAGGACGCTCAGACAGCCGATCATTAGAAGGAAAGGTTTGGAATCATCATGGATAATCAAAGAACTGTGCTTCTGGCGGATGCCAACGAGGAATTCCGCACGATGCTGCAGGAGGCCATTGAACAGGCCGGTGAGTTTATCGTGGCGGCTTCCACCGGAGACGGACGGGAGGCCCTGCGGCTCATTGAGGAGCGAAGGCCGGATCTCCTGCTGACGGACGTGGCCCTGCCGGGGCTGGACGGACTGGGCCTGCTGAAAACGCTGAAGGACCAGGGCGACCCCGCACCCAAAACCATCATTGTCTCCGCCTTCTGCGGACACCAGACATTGGCGGATGCGGAGAAGCTGGGTGTGTGCTACTATCTGCCCAAGCCCTGCGAGCCCGCCTCCCTGATGGAGCGCATGCACGGCATTTTCGAGAGCCCCACATCCCCGGACCTGCGGGTCCACGCCCTGCGGAATACGGTCACCGCCGTCATCCACGAAATTGGCGTCCCGGCCCATATCAAGGGCTATCAGTATCTGCGGGAGGCCATCATCATCGCGATAAACGACATGGAGGTCATCAACGCCGTCACAAAGGTGCTGTATCCGGCGGTTGCCAAGCGCTTCGGCACCACGCCTTCCCGGGTGGAGCGGGCCATCCGCCACGCCATCGAGGTGGCCTGGGACCGGGGAGATCTGGAGACGCTGCAAAAGTACTTCGGCTACACCGTGTCCAACACCAAGGGAAAGCCCACCAACTCGGAGTTCATCGCCATGATCGCCGATCGGCTGATGCTCAACGGGGACAGCTGGGTCCTGCGGGACCAGGGCTGAACGCATGCGAAAACGAGGAGAGGCAGACGCCTCTCCTTGTTTTTACGCTTCCGGTCCCAGCCGGACGGAAATGAGGGCCTTTTGCTCCTCCGTGGGGGGCCAGTCCAGGTCAAGGCCCACCACCCGGCCCGGGAAGCATAAGAGCCAGTTGTCCATGGCCATGCCGTCCTGCCGGTAGTACTGCCGGTAGGCGGCCTCCGCGCCCCAGGGGGCCGGGTCCTCCGGGCGGTAGGTCTTGGAAAACTCGGGGATGCCGGGGGAGTCGCCGTCAGCCAGGAGGTCTTCCATCAGCGCCTCCAGGAGCCATTGGGTCCGGGGCTCGTAGATGGTATAGCTGAGACGGAGGGAGCCTGGCCATGTGGTTTCGTCCTCATCCCCGGTGTTCTGAAAGGCGTACTCCCGGTAGGACTGTTCCGGCAGGAGGAAGGAGCCCTGGGTCATCCGCTCCCGCCTGTCGTGGCGGTAGGTCTCTCCGGTCAGATCCGTGAGGGTCAGGGGCAGGTCCTCCCGGGGGTGCACGTCGAATTTGATGTGCTGGTAGGTGTAAGTCTCCCCGCTGCCGCCGGAGAGCCAGCCGAAGCGGATGCTGGCCCAGACCAGTCCGCCGATCATAGCGAAGACCAGCAGCACGTCCACTGCCAGGGTGCCCGCGATGTTCCACCGCTTAGAGACCCGCCGGCTCCGCAGAAAGGCCGTGGTTCCCCGGATTAGGGCCCCTACCAAGGAGAACAGGGCCAAATACGCCGTGAAGAACACCACGTAGCCCCTGCCGCCGCTGATGAGCTCCGTCACCAGCCAGACCGCCACAAAGAGCCCCACCAGGACCAGTCCTGCGCGGTTGATCCGCTGATAGGCCTTGGTGCTGATGGGGGCGCAGGGCCCGCCCTCCTCGATGGAGCGCCGGGAGCGCCTCCGCCAGCCGTAGTAATGACAGAAGGTGTAGATTTCCAGCAGGGCCATCAGGACGAACAGCGGCCCGGAGATGAGGCTGCCGCTGCGCTCCAGAACGCGGAGGGGCTTGACGAACAGCGTACCCAGGAAGGAGAAGGACATGAACAGCCCCAGGGCCAGCAGGATGAGGTTCGTAAGCAGGAAGCTTTTTCCCAGGGAGCGGTGGATGTTCTCCAGCCGCAGGGCCTCGTCGGTCTCCAGGGGAACCGCATCCGGGTCCTCTGTGGAGAAGATCTGCATCTGGAACCAATCGCAAACCTTGGTCCACCCGGCGGCATTGCACAGCTCCTCCAGGGATTCCTGCCCCTCCGTGGGACCGGGGTTGAATTGGGAAGCCCCGGCGTTATAGGTGACGGCGTAGCGAAGGCTCGCGGGCTCGGCCCGGCGGTATTTCCAGAGGGCGTTCCCCGCCTTTTCCAGCCGCCAGCCCTGAGCGGCCATGGCGGAGAGGTGTGCCTCCACGCCCCGGTAGTCGTAGAGGCAGAGGGTGTTCCAGCGGTATTTGAGATCCTTCATGGTGTTTCCTCCTTCCAGTCCTCCGGGGCCAGCCGGGCAGAAATCAGGGCCTTTTGGGTGTCCGCCGGCTCCGCGTCCGGGCTGACCGACGCTGCCCGGCCCGGCCAGACCAGCAGCCAGCTGTCTCCGGGGTCCTCGTCATAGTAGCGCCGGTAGGCCGCTTCCGCCCCCCAGGGGACCGGGTCTTCCGGGACATAGCGCAGGGTGGTGAGGAGCATGCCCCGGAATTTAATGGGGTCGTCCTCCAGAAGGTCCTCCAGCAGGGATTCCTGGAGGGCGGGGGAGGAGAGGTCCCAGAGGGTGTAGCCCAGCCCGCAGACCTTGGGTCCGTCTCCCAGGAGGGCTGTCTCCCGGTAGGCCCGCTGAGGGATGAAGACGGAGCCCAGGTCCTCCGCCTCCCGGCGGACGTGGCCGTACTCCTCTCCGGTGAGCTCCGCCAGGGTCAGGGGGAAGTCCTGCCGGGGAGAGACGTCCCAGTTCTGGTCACGGTACTCGTAAGTCTCCCCCGTGGGGCGTTCGTCGGAGAACCAGTCGGTTTCATAGCGGCTCCAGATCAGCCCGCCGATGAGGGTGAAGCACAGGACCACATCCACCGCCAGGGTCCAGGCGATGTTGGAGGTCTTGGAAGCCCCCTTCTTTCGAAGCAGGGCCGTGGTCCCCCGCATCAGGATGTTAATCAGGGTGAAGAATGCCATGTACACCGCGAAGTACAGCACCGCGCCCCGGTGCCCCCGGTCCAGCTCCGACAGCAGGAACGCCGCCACCAGCAGGACCAGCAGGACCCACATGCCCAGGCTGGCCCACCGGCTCCACCGGCCCGCCGGGAGGCAGGTTCCGCCCTCCTCCACGGAGCGGCGGGACCGCCGCCGCCAGAGGAAGTAACCGGCGAGAAGACAGAGCTGGAGGGCCGCCTCCGCCAGGCACAGGACCCCGGCGGTGAGCAAGGCGTTGTTTTTCAGCATGCCGTAGAGGTCCCAGGTGACCAGAGCCAGGAAGAAGTCCCGGCCGATGAAGAGCATCAGAAGCAGGACGGCAATGTTGCCGGGGAGGAAGCTCTTCCGCATGCAGCGGTGGATGTTTTCCAGACGCAGGGCCTCGTCGGTTTCCAGAGGGACGGCGGCGGGGTCCTCCGTGGAATAAATCTGCATCTTGGAGCAGCCGGAGACCTTTTCCCACCCGGCGGCGGCGCAGAGCTCCTCCAGGGACTGCTCCCCCTCCGTGGGGCCCGGCTCGAACCGGGAGGCTCCGGCGTTGTAAGTAACGGCATAGCGGAGGCTCGCGGGCTCGGCCCGGCGGTACTTCCAGAGGGAGCCGCTCGCCTTCTCCAGCCGCCAGCCCTGGGCGGCCATGGCGGAGAGATGCTCCTCCACGCCCCGGTAGTCATAGAGCTGAAACGTGTTCCAGCGATAGGTCACATTTTTCATTTCAGGTCCTCCTCTCCCGCGCAGGTCTTGTAATCCTCGGTCAGCGCCAGCAGGCGGCGGTACTCCGCCCGCAGGGTCTCCCGGCCCTTGTCCGTAATGAGGTAGCTCCGCTTCCGGCCCTCTACGGCGGTCTCCCGGATCATCCCCGCCTGCTGGAAGCTGTCCAGGAGGTTGTACAGGGTGCCGGGCCCCAGGTCCACCCGCCCGCGGGTCAGGGCGGACACCCGGGTCATGATGTCCGTGCCGCAGCACTCCTCCCGGAGGGTGAGGAGGATGTAGAACATCGGCTCCGTCAGGGTTTGAAACTTCTCTCTCGCCACGGCGCGCCTCCTAATATCGAATATCGTTATTGCTGAGTACAGTATAATATCGAACATCGATATTGTCAAGGGGGACGGGGAAAAAGAGCGGCAAAAAGCCGCCCAAGCGGGCGGCGGAAATTGACAGGCGCCGGACGGTATGGTCGGATGGCGGCAGAAGGACGCTGCTGCATGGAAGCGGTCAGTCCACCGTTTGCACCCCTGCGCGAATCCAGCATGGGGGGAGGTGGCGTGGATGTGGAAAAAACGGCTTTTTGCTGCGCTGCGGTTCATGGTGTTTTTCGCCATGGCATCGCTGCTACTTACCACAAAAGCGTGTTGACCGCCCGGTCTGCCCCCGAGCGGTCAACTGTGAACTAGTTGGCTGAACCGGACTGACCGTTTTGCGGCGTCCTTCTATGCTCATTATACGGATTCGCCCTGGTTTTGTCAATGACAAAACCAGGGCGTTTTTGGGGCAAAGCCCTACGCCAGCTCCGCAAGGCCCGTATAGAGCTGGTAGTACCGCCCCTTCTGGGCCAGGAGGTCATCGTGGTCGCCCCGCTCGATGATCTCCCCCTGCTCCAGGACCATAATGGCCTTGGCGTTGCGGACGGTGGAGAGCCGGTGGGCGATGACAAACACCGTCCGGCCCGCCATAAGACGGTCCATGCCCTTTTCAATCAGTTTTTCCGTCCGGGTGTCGATGGAGCTGGTGGCCTCGTCCAGAATCAGCACCGGGGGATTGGCGCAGGCCGCCCGTGCGATGTTTAAAAGCTGCCGCTCTCCCTGGCTGAGGCTGCCGCCGTCGCCGGAGAGAACCGTCTTGTATCCCTGGGGCAGATGGCGGATGAAGCCGTCGGCTCCCGCCAGACGGGCGGCGGCCTCTACTTCCTCGTCTGTGGCGTCCAGGCGGCCGTACCGGATGTTATCCGCCACGGTGCCGGTGAATAAGTGTGTATCTTGGAGCACCACGCCCAGGGAGCGGCGGAGGGATTCTTTGGCAATGTCCTTTACGTCCAGCCCGTCATAGGTGATGGTTCCGCCCTGGATTTCGTAGAAGCGGTTGATGAGGCTGGTAATGGTGGTTTTCCCTGCGCCGGTGGAGCCCACGAAGGCGATCTTCTGCCCGGGCTTGGCGAAGAGGGATACGTCGTGGAGGATGGTCCGGTCCTCGTCGTAGCCGAACACCACATGGTCAAACCGCACGTCTCCCCGGAGGGGAACCAAGGTTCCGTTGGGCTTCAGCCAGGCCCAGGTGTTGGTGTCCTGGTGAACCCGCGTGAGGGTTCCGGTCTCGTCCTCTGCCGCCCGAACCAGCCGGATTTTGCCCTCGTCAGTTTCGGTTGGGGCTTCCATGATCTCAAAGATGCGCTCCGCGCCGGCCACGGCGGAGAGGAGGGTGTTCACCTGCTGGGAAATCTGGGTGATGGGCTGGCCCACCTGCCGGGAGTATTGGAGGAAAGCTGCCAGTCCCCCCAGGTCCCCGGTCTGGATGGCCAGGAGGCCGCCGACGCAGCAGGTGACGGCATAGTTGATATAGTTCAAGTTTCCCATGGCGGGCATCATCATGCCGGCGAAAACCTGCGCCCGCGTGGCTGCGTCCCGGTAGGCCTCATTCCGCTTTCGGAAGCCCTCCCGGGCCTCTCCCTCGTGGTTGAATACCTTGATGACCTTCTGCCCCTCGATCATCTCTTCAATATAGCCATTGACCTCTCCCAGGGCTTTCTGCTGGTCGGCAAAGTACCGCCGGGAGCGGGAACCGATGGTTTTCACCACCAGCAGCATCACTGCCAGAGTGGCGAAAGTGACCAGGGTCAGCGCGGGGCTGAGAACCAGCATCATGACGATGGTGCCGGTGAAGGTCAGCGTGCAGGAGATGAGACTTCCAAAGCTGTTGTTCAGGGCTTCGGAGACGGTTTCGATGTCGTTGGTATAGCGGCTCATCAGCTCGCCGTGGATGTGTGTGTCGAAGAATTTCAGAGGCAAATCCTGCATCCGGCTGAACAGGTCCGCCCGGATGTTGGCCATAGTGGTTTGGGAAATGTGGACCATGATACGGCTGTAGCCGAAGGAGCACACCGCGCCCAGCACATACACCAGGGCCATGACCGCCAACATTCTGGCGAGGCCCGGGAAGTCGCCGGGGAGAATATAGTCGTTGATCAGGGGGCGGATCAGATAGGATCCGCCCACAGTGCAGGCGGAGCTGACGATCAGCAGTGCCGCTACCAGGGCCAGGTGGAGCTTATAGCGGCTGAGATACCGCATCAGCTTTCCCAGGGTGCCCCGGATGTTTTTGGGCTTGCGGAAACCGCCGCCGGGTCCGTGGGGACCAGGACCATGTTCGTGTTTAGCCATCCATGCTTCCTCCTTCCTGCTGGGACTGATAGACCTCCTGATAAATGGAGCAGGTTTTCATCAACTCCGCATGGGTTCCCCGCGCCACGATTTTACCGCCGTCCATCACCAGGATCAAATCCGCCTCCTGGACGGAGGTCACCCGCTGGGCGATGATGAGCTTAGTGGCGTCCTTCAATTCCGCGGCGAAGGCGGCCCGGATTTTTGCGTCCGTAGCCGTGTCCACGGCGCTGGTGGAGTCGTCCAGAATCAGCACCTTGGGCTGCTTCAAAATGGCCCGGGCGATGCAAAGCCGCTGCTTCTGCCCGCCAGAGACGTTGACGCCCCCCTGGCCCAGGTCTGTGTCCAGCCCCTCGGGCATCCGCTCCAGAAACTCGTCGGCGCAGGCGGCCCGGCAGGCGGCCCAGAGCTCCTCCTCCGTGGCCTGGGGATTGCCCCAGAGGAGGTTTTCCCGGATGGTGCCGGTGAAAAGGGTGTTCTTTTGCAGCACCATGCTAACGGACTCCCGGAGGCGCTCCATGGTGTAAGCGTTCACGGGCCTTCCCCCCACCAGCACCGTGCCCCGGTCCGCCTCGTAAAGTCGGGGAATCAGGGAGACCAGGGAGGTCTTGCCGCTGCCGGTGCCCCCCAGGATGCCCACGGTGCTGCCGGAGGGAATGTGGAGGCTCACGTCCTCCAAAATCCACTCACTGCTTTCGGCGTTGTACTTGAAAGACACATGGTCGAAGACAATGGAGCCGTCCGCCGGTTCGGCGGGAAGGCCGTCCGCCCCGGTCTCGGCTCCGCCGTCGGTGATGGCGGGGGTCTCGCTGAGGACCTCCGCCACCCGCTTGGCGCAGGCCACGGTGCGGGTCAGCATCATAAAGATCATGGAAACCATCATGAGGGACATCATGATCTGGGTGATATAGGTGAAGTAGGTGATGAGCTTCCCGGCCTCCAGAGTTCCGGCGTAGACCATCTGCCCGCCGAACCACATGACGGCGATGATGGTTCCGTAGACAATCAGCATCATGATGGGCATATTGATGACCACCTTGCCGAAGGCCCGGAGGGAGGTGTTTTTCAGGTCGTTGTTCCGCTCCTGGAACTTCTCCCGCTCATGGTCCCCCCGGACGAAGGACTTCACCACCCGGATGCCCGTCAGATTCTCCTGCACCACCAGGTTCAGCGCGTCGGTTTTCTCCTGGAGAGAGCGGAACAGGGGCCCGGTGGTCACCAGAAGGAAGGATACCACCGCCAGCAGAAGGGGCAGGGCCACCAGGAAGATGTTGCTGAGCCGGTAGCTGATGCGGATGGAAAAGAAGAGGGCGGAGACCAGCATCACCGGGGCCCGGACCATCAGGCGCATGGACATCATCAGGGACATCTGCAAGTTGTGCGCGTCGTTGGTGAGCCGGGTCACCAGGGAGGCGGTGGAAAACCGCTCGATGTTGGAAAAGGCGAAGGTTTGAATGTGATCGTACTCCGCCCGGCGCAGGTTGGCCCCGAAGCCCATACCGGCCACGGAGGACGTTACCGCGGCCCCCAGGCCGAAGCACAGGGAGGCCACCGCCAGAACAATCATCAGCGCGCCTTTTCGCAGAATGTAGGACTGGTCGCCGTTAGCGATTCCCACATCCACAATGTCGCTCATCACCAGGGGGATCAGCAGTTCGAACACGGCCTCCATGGCACTGCACGCCACGCCCGCAAGAATCCACAGGGCGTAGGGCCGGGCATGGGGCCAGAGCTTGTTTCTCATGTTTTGGAGTCCTCCTTAAGATTTTGAATCACGCGGTTTAAAAGGGACAGCAGGGTCTCCCGCTCCTCCAGAGAGAGCCCCCGGGTCATGGTTTCCTCCGCGTCCAGGAAGCTTTGCTGAAAGAGGGACTGTTGTTCCGCGCCCTTCTCCGTCAGGGTGATGAGACGGCGGCGGGCGTCGGCGCCGTTGACGGAGCGGCGGACCAGGCCCTTTTCCTCCATCCGGTCCAGCACGCCGCCCGCGGTAGAGGGCTTCACCCGCAGATAGTCCGCCAGCTCCTGCTGGGGGACCTGCCCGCCGTGCCGCTGGAGATAGAGGAGAACATGGGTCTGAACCGGCGTCACGTCGTACCGGGAGACCCGGGCGTCCATGGCCGCCTTGGCCATCTGGGCCGCCCAACCCAGGGTGGGGCCAAGGGATTGACAGCGCTCGTGCATGGTCACAGCTCCTTTCCAGGTTCCTGGGGGACAAAATCATTAGTGCGCTAAAAGTTAGCATGCTAAATATTAGCATAAACAAACACAGCTGTCAAGTGCGGAATCTGGATAATTTTTGAACGATTTGTAAATATAAGGGAGCGTAATTTGTCGAATGTAAACAAAGTGTGAAGGTTTCCGGAAAGACGTTGACAATTGAAGGACCTGCCGTTAAGATAAACCCAACAAGCGGAAAACGCTTGCTGACCCCACCATTTTCCCTCTCCTTTCTCTATACCATACAGGAAAGCGGGTCCGAGAGGACGGCCCGCTTTCCTGTTTTCCTGAGAGGTGGAGGTTCCGGGGGAAGGGCCTGACCAGGGGGTCAGGTCCTACTAAGGGGTTCCTTCCCCTGCTGTTTTACTGTCTATCAATTTATTTTTATTGAAAAACGATAAATACTTATTGACAATCAACTTGGCCCATGGTAGGATACCAGAAAAAGGAGGCGTGCTGTCATGAGTTTGACCATGATTTTGATTCCCGCCGCCCTGATGCTGGCCCTCTGGGGCGGCGCGATGGCGGTGAGCGGCTTCCGGCAGGGGAATAAGCTGAAAATCTTCTCCGGCGCCGGAGTGTTTGCGCTTTTGGCGGCGGGGATGGCGGTGATGATGGAGTTCATCACGAGGCCGCTTTGAGAGGGGGGGACGTCTATGGAGAAGATCCCGGCGCGGAAAATCGCCAGGGTGCTCTATGTCCTGGTGTTGGTTACGTTGGTCTGCAATTTGATCGCTTTGTTTTTGGTTCCCACTTTCGTGGCGTTGAAGGGAAATCTGTTTGAGCTCCTGGACATATGGCATGACCCGCAGGACCCAGTCAATCCTCTGGTTGCCATTCTCCTCATGTGGCCCAACATGATTTTGAGGGAAAATATTGCTTATGAGCAGGTCCTGACCCTGTTCCTCCTCTTCTCCGGCTGCTGCACCGCCGTCATCCTCTGGCAGGCCCGGCGGGTGCTGCAAACCATCCTCCGGGGGGAGCCCTTCGCGGCGTCGAACGCCGTCAGCCTGCGGCGGGCCGCCGTTTTCTGCTTCCTCATTGCCGGGGCGGCGATGGCGAGGGTGCTGTTCAGCGTCGGCTACTACCAGTCTCCCCGGCCCCTGGCTACTTACAACGCCCTCTTCGTGCCCATGTTCGCCATGGGAGGGCTGTTGTGCCTGGTCATGTCCGCCCTCTTCCGCCAGGCGGCGGAGCTGAAGGCGGAGAACGACCTGACGATTTGAGGTGCCGCCATGATTGTTGTGAATCTGGACGTCATGATGGCGAAGCGAAAAATGAGCCTTTCCCAGCTCTCGGAAGAGGTGGACATTACGCTGGCGAACCTGTCGGTGCTGAAAAACAACAAGGCAAAGGCCGTCCGCTTTTCCACCCTGGAGGCGGTTTGCGCCGCCCTGGATTGCCAGCCGGGGGATATTTTGGAATATGTCCCAGATGAGACTGGCGGCGCTGAGTAAAGAAAACTGTCCGCATGCGACGGACAGAGGAATGGGAGAATTTCATATGGATGAACGAAAAGACGCCCTTCCAACCGAAGGGGCCACGAAGCGCGCCTCAAGATGGAAGCTGCCCGGGGAATCCATAAGCCGTTACCGGCTCTTTCTGGTCCTGACCGTTGGATTTTGTATTCTGCTGGTGGACGGATTTCTGTGGCACGGCCCCTCCGCCGGGCTGACAGCCACGGTGTTTGCCTGGTACGCGCTGTTCCTGGCCTGGATGGGCCCGGGGATATTTGAGAAGCGGTCCAACCGGATTCTGCTGGCGGCAAACCTGTTTTTGGCGGCCTCCATGGCCCTGGGGTCGAACTGGTATTTCCGCGCTTGGAATTTGCTGGCCCTGGTGGTTTTGATTCCCGTCCACGTTACGGCGGGCCTGGGAAGCCGCCCCTGGTGGGACCCCTGGATGCCGGGGGAGCGGTTTTGGCTTTTGTTCCAGGGGCTGTTTGGCAACCTGTGGGCCTGTTTCGCGGCGGCGGTTCCCGACAAGCGGAGCGAGGAGAGGCCCCGGCGGACTATGACGGTGGTGCTGGGACTTTGCGGGGCCGCGGCGCTGGTGTCCTTTTTGCTGCCGGTGTTGATTTCGGCAGACGCCCTCTTTGCCGCGTCGACAAAACAGCTCCAGCGGTTCATAAGCATGATTCATTTCAGCGACGGGGTGCGGCGGCTGTTCTGGGCCCTGGTGTTTACGCCCTGTGTGTTCAGCCTGCTGTACGCCCTGTCTCATCCCAAGCGGCTGTGCCCGCCGGAGGAGAAGAAGGTCCTCCAGGCGGACGCCCTGGGCTTTGTGCTGGCGCTGGCGGCGGTGGACGGACTGTATCTTGCCTTTCTGGCGGTGCAGTCAGCGGGGCTTTTCGGCGGACCGGAATACGTAGAGAGCCTGGGGGTCAGCTACGCCGACTGGGCCCGGAGCGGCTTTTTCCAGATGGTGGGGGTGACGGCGCTGAACCTGAGCCTGACCCTGGCGTCCCTGTGCCTCTCCCGGCGGGAGGGGCGGGCCTGGAGGGCCCTGCGGTGGCTGTGCGGAGCCCTTGCCGGAGAGAGCCTGGTTCTGCTGGCCTCCGCCGCCTGGAAAATGACGCTGTACGTCTCCGCCTACGGCCTGAGCTTTAAGCGGTGCATGACCTATTGGGGCATGATTATGATGGCGCTCTTTCTCCTGGCGGGGCTGTGGAAAGCGCTTAGGCCGGAGTTCCGGTTTTGCAAATTGGTTTTCCCGGCAGCCCTGGCCGGGTGGCTGGTTATCAATTGCGTGCCGGTGGACTATCTGGTGGCGAAAAACCAAGTGGACCGCTATTTGAGCGGGGAGAGCCCCACGGTAAGCGTAAATTATTTGGCAAGGCTTTCCTTTGACACGCTGTCCCAGCTGGAGCGGCTGGACGGAAGTCGTCCTGTCTCCGACTATGACGGGAATTGGGATTATCACAAGACCACCTTGTCGGAGGAGCTAGACAGCCGCCGGGTTTCCGCATGGGCCCAGTGTCGCGATTGGCGAACCTGGTCCCTGTCGGCGTGCTTGGCGGCGGGGGGATTTCAGCCATAAGGATAGCGGCCACAAGCGCCAGGTCAGCGGCAGCGGAAAGAGAAGGAAGTCCATTCAATAACCTCCAAAACTCCCGCTAAAGCTATGCCGCGGGCAAAAGACTTGCGTACCCGGAGGAAGCACCCCCTTGCGCGTCCCCTCGTCCCCCGTCCCCCTGCGGGGGCCGTACTTCTTTTTCTCTTTTGGACCGTGCACGGCCCGTTTTCTCGTTTTCTTCTGGAAGAAAAAGAGAAAACGGGGGGTGCGTTGACCAGCCCCCAAAGGGCTGAAACTCTCCCCGCCCGAAGGGCGAGAATAATCCCCGCCCCGGCAAAGGGGCAAAAACCAAGGGCCAGCCTGGTGGAGAGGCTGGCCCTTGTCTTCACTGTCCCCCGCTGCGTGTTGGAAGATCCTCGCGGACTTTCGCCTCGGGAACGGACGGAGAAGCAAATTATTTGAGTACGGAAGCGGCGATGGCGTCGGCCAGCGCGTCGATTTCCGACTCGTTCTGGGGCTGGAGAGAGGACGTGACGGTCATCTCGTCGTCCAGAATCTCCATGTGCTTGAGCTGCTCGATCTCCTCCCGCATCAGCGCCCCGGACCGGGGAGCCCAGGAGCCGCTGCCCATGATGGCCACCGTGCGCTTTTGGAGGTTCAGCGCCTTCATGTCCATCAGGAAATTGTGCATCGGCGGGAAGATGCCGAGATTATAGGTGACGGAAGCCAGCACCAGATGGCTGTACTTGAATAGATCCGAAATCAGGTAGCTCACATGGGTGCTGGAGACATCGTAAAGCCGGGTGTTCGTCACGCCCCGGGCCGTCAGCTTGGCGGCCAGCACCTCGGCGGCGGCCTCGGTGTTGCCGTACATGGAGGCGT
>CAQXTN010000047.1:0-2805 GCA_948916585.1 uncultured Oscillibacter sp.
CACGAGATGGAGCACGTCTACCGGGAGCAGGCCAAGGCCGACCGGGAGGGCCGGAAGGTGGTCAGCCAGAGCGTGACCATGCACACGGAAATCTGCCCGGAGTGCGGCAAGTCCTTTGTCTCCGGCGGCACCACCCACACCGTCACCAAGGCGGACACGGACAACGCCGCCCAGCAGCAGGATCTGGCCCGGCAGAATCAGGAAAACCAGAAGCGCACCCCCTTCTCGGCGGTGGCGTAATCGGTGTATCCAGGGCCCCGGAGACGGGGCCCTGTTTTCGTAGTTAGAAATAGGGGGACCCTGCAACCTTTTCCCTGAAAACATCGTCTATATAAGCAAAGGCCCCGCTTGGAAAACGGGGCGGAAAAGGAGGATACACGGATGAAGAGAGGACTTGCCCTGTTTCTGGCCGCCTTGCTGACGGCCCTGACCCTCACCGCCTGCGGAGGCGGAGCCAGCGGCGCCGCCAGCGCCCCCACCGCCAGCGAGAGCCAGACGGCCTATGACGACAGCGGGGACGAGTGGAAGGCCGCGGATATGGAATTCGGCTTTGACGCCCCCGCCGACGCCGCGGGGGGCTCTCCCGCCGAGCCGGGGGCGGCCCCCGATGAGGGCGGAACGCAGGAGGACCGCTTAGCCAACGCCAAAATGGTCTACACCGCCAGCATTCAGGCGGAGACCCAGGACTACGACGCCTGCACCGCCGCCCTGGAGGAGCTGGTGGAGAAGCTGGGGGGCTATCTGGAATACGCCTCCTCCGACAGCCACGGCGACGGCAGCCGGAGCGCCAGCTACACCGTCCGGGTTCCCGCCAAGGAATTCCGGGGCTTTTTGAGGACCGTGGGGGAAATCAGCCACGTCACAAGCCAGGACCAGAACGCCGAGAACATCAGCGAGCGGTACTACGACACGGAGAGCCGCCTGGAAACCCAAAAGACCAAGATGGAGCGGCTTCAGACGCTGCTTTCCAAGGCGGAAAATATGGAGGACATCATCGACCTGGAAAACGCCATCAGCGAGACGGAATATCAGATCGAGCAGCTCACCGGGTCCCTCCGGCATTATGACTCCCTGGTGGATTTCGCCACCATCGACGTTCGCTTGCGGGAGGTGCTGCGCCTCACCGCGGTGGAGGAGGCCCCGCCCACCTTTGGAAGCCGCCTGGGGAACGCCTTCACCGGCGGACTCCGGAGCTTTGGGGACTTCCTCCAGGGGCTGGCGATTTTCCTGGCGTATAACTGGATCTGGCTTCTGGTCCTGGGGCTGATCCTGCTGCTGGTAGTCAAGCTCTCCAAGCGGAGGCAGATTCAGCGGACGGCGACCTTCCGGGAGGCCCGGGAACGGGGGAACGGCTTCTTCAACCGGAAGAAGGACGGGCCGAAAAACCCGGATGACAAACAGGAAAAAGACTGATATACTAAAGGGGCGGGTTCAACCCGCCCCCTATTTTTCAAAACCCGCAAGGAGGAAATACATATGAAACTCACCTGGCTGGGCCACGCCTGCTTCGCCGTGGAGCAGGAGGGCTATCGGATTCTGCTGGACCCCTATACCGGCGTGGAGGGCTACCCCTCCCTGCTGGAGACCGCCTCCCGGGCGGCAGATTGGGAGCAGCGCGCCCGCTGGGAGGCAAAGGGCGGTTACACCGTAACGCGCAAGGTCCGGATGACCATCGTCCGGGAGGGCGGGGAGCACCAGGAATTCCGGCTTCCGGTCCACAAGATTCTTTGCAGCCACAGCCACTTTGACCACAACGCCGTGGACCAGGCGGAGGTGGTCCCCTTCGACGGCCCCTGCCCCTTCACCATCCGCGCCGTGGAGACCTTCCACGATGATCAGGGCGGGGCCCTCCGGGGGACCAACACCATCCATATCCTCTCGGCGGGCGGCGTCACCATCGCCCACCTGGGGGACCTGGGGCACCCGCTCTCGCCGGAGCAGGTGGAGGCCATCGGCCCCCTGGACCTGGCGCTGGTCCCCGTGGGCGGGGTCTACACTGTGGACGCCAAGGGGGCCAAGGCCGTCCGCGAGGCCCTGAATCCCAAGTGCGTCATCCCCATGCACTACCGGCACGCCCCCTACGGTTTGCCCAACGTGGCGGGGGTGGAGGACTTCCTGTCCCTGTGGCCCGCCGGGGCCGTCCGGCGGCTGGAGGGCCCACTCCTGGAGGTGGACGGAACCGCCCGGGGCGTGGTGGTTCCCCAATACTGCGAGGAGGCGTGATATGTACCGTTATCTGCTCTTTGACCTGGACGGGACTCTGACGGACTCCCGGGAGGGCATTGTCCACTGTGTCCGGGAGACCATCCTGGGTTACGGCGGCCCGGTGCCGGAGGAGGAAACCCTGCTCCGCTTCATCGGCCCGCCCCTTCAGGATTCCTTTACGCGCTTTTGCGGCTACAGCCCGGAGAAGGCGGCGGAGGCGGTGGAGCGCTTCCGCCTGATTTACGAGCCCGTGGGCCAGTATGAGAACCGGGCGGCCCCGGGCATGGAAGCCGTCATGGGCCGCTTGAAGGAGCGGGGCTATGTGCTGGCCCTGGCCTCCTCCAAGCCGGAGAACCTGTGCGTTTCCATCTGCGCCCGGTTCGGCTTCACGCCCCACCTCTCCGCCCTGGTGGGAAGTCCGCCCCACGGGGACTGGGAAAAGGAGGACGTGGTCCGGGAGGCCATGCGGCAGCTGGGCCTGACGGAGCGGGACCTTCCCCAGGTGCTGATGGTGGGGGACCGGAAATTCGACGTGCTGGGGGCCCGGGCCTGCGGCGTGGACTGCGCCGGGGTGGAGTTCTTCGGCTACGCCCCGCCGGG
>CAQXTN010000047.1:2905-13326 GCA_948916585.1 uncultured Oscillibacter sp.
GGGAGTCTGGACCTGGGACTGGGCGGGATTCTTGTTCAAATCCGCCGGGGTGGCGGGGCGGTCCGCCTCCTTGGGCAGGAAGCTGACGGTGCCGTTGTGCTCGAATACGGCGGTCTGGAGCTGGCTGAGGTCGAACCAGCCGCCGATGCGGCAGTAGGTCAGAAACTCGTTCAGGTCCAGCTTGGCCTTTTTCAGGTTCTCCCGGTAGATGACCCCGTCCTCCAAAAGGACCAGGGGCTTCCCGGTGATCAGGGCCCGGGCTTTCAGGGACTTGCTGGTGAGCAGGGAGATGCCCGCGGCCACCAGCCCATAGACAATCAGGGCGGTGAGGGGCTTGTGGGGCTCCTCCAATTCGGTGGCCAGCTCGGCGGCGGCGGAGCCGATGGTGATGCCCACCACATAGTCGAACATGGTCATTTGGGACACCTGCTTGGCCCCCATCAGCTTGGTGAGGAGGAACAGGGCCAGGATGGACAGCAGGGTGGTCAGGGCGGTCATGCCGATATCTCGCAAAAGCTGCATACAAAACGCCTCCCATGGCAAATGTCGGTTGATGACAGTATGCCGCGGGAGGCGCGTTTTATGTGAATCACGTGACGGACGCGGGCTCCTGGGCCGCGGCGGTCCGCTCCACAGCCTGGTCGTTGGCATGTACGTTGATATACCGGCCCTTGAGCTTGGAATGGAGAATGGTCTGGCTGGAGTACAGCCCCCCGTAGCCGGAGAGGACGTAGCTGACGCAGCAGGCCAGGGCGTAGTACAAAAGCCCTCCGCTGCCAAACAGCTCGATGGCCAGGGCGATGGCGGCCAGGGGGCAGTTGGTGGCCCCGCAGAACACGGACGCGAGGCCCAGCGCCGCGGCAAAGCCCGCCGGAAGCCCCAGCAGCGGCCCCACGGCGCAGCCGAAGGCCGCCCCCACGAAGAAGGAGGGCACCACCTCCCCGCCCTTGAACCCCGCTCCCAGGGTGACGGCGGTGAACAGGAGCTTCCAGACGAAGGCGGCGGGCCGGACGGTCCCCTCCTCCACGGCGGCGGCGATGACCGCCATCCCCGCGCCGTTGTAGTCCGCGGTCCCGCAAAGCCAGGTGAGGAGGACCACGGCGCAGCCCCCGGCGAAGGCCCGGAGCCAGGGATTGGGAATCCGCCGTTGAAGCTGGTGCTCCGTCAGGCGGATGGCGCCGCAGAACACCACGGACAGCAGCCCGCACAGCCCCGCCAGCACCCCCGCCCGGATCAGCAGAGCCGCAGAGAGGGCCGGGGCCTCCACGGCGAAGGAGGTGGGGACCACCCCCAGCAGCCGGGAGATGCCATAGGCCTCCAGAGCCCCGATGAGAGAGGGGAAGAAGGCGGCGTGGTAGAAGGAATCCACGCTGACCACGGCGATGGAGAATACCGCCGCCGCCAGAGGCGTGCCGAAAAGGGCGGTGAAGAAGGCCGCCATGCCCGTGGTGGTGGCGACGCGCAGGTCCCGCTCGTCAAAGCCGAAGAGCCGTCCCACCCGATAGCCCAGAGAGCCCCCCATTTGAAGGGCCGCCCCCTCCCGCCCGGCGGAGCCGCCGCAGAGGTGGGTGATCACCGTGCCCAAAAAGATGGCCGGGACCAGCAGCAGGGAGATGCGGCCCCCCAGGCGCACCTGATCGAAGATGTCGTTGGTTCCCTGGCCCTCGGTGCCCAGGAGCTTGTAAAGCCCCACAATGGCCAGGCCCGCCAGGGGCAGGAGATACAGCAGCCAGGAAAATTCCCCCCGGAGCTCCGTCACAAATTCCACGGCCATGTGGAAGGCCGTGCCCACCAGACCGCAGGAGGTCCCCGCCGCCGTGGCCAGCAGCAGCCACTTCCCCAGGGCCCGGGCATACAGCAGGGTCAGGCCCCACCGGGACCGCAGGTCCTGCTTGATGTTGTCCCACGTCATAGGCTTCCTCCGCCGCCCCCGCCGGAGGGCGGGGCGTTCTAAACAAGTTTTTTTCAGTATACAGGGGTTTGCCCCGGAATGCAAGCGGGCGCAAAAAGAAAGAAATTTACCCTTGGCCCACAAAATTTATGGATACGGTTGATTCCCTCTGGGAAATCCTGTATACTATAGACAGGAAAGCGCCCCCCTTCCGGGGCGAAACTTGTGAAAATGCTTGAATGGAGGAAAGCGCTATGAAATACGGCCGTACCTATAACTTCTCCGCCGGACCCGCCATGATGCCGGAGCCCGTGCTGGAGGAGATCGCCGCCGAGATGATGAACTACCGGGGAAGCGGCATGTGCGTCATGGAGATGAGCCACCGGAGCAAGGTGTTCCAGCAGATTCGGGACGAGGCGGAGGCGGACCTCCGCAAGCTCATGGGCATTCCCGACAACTACAAGGTCCTCTTCATCCAGGGCGGCGGCACGGTCCAGTTCGCCATGGTGGCCATGAACCTGATGAGAAACGGGGTGGCCTGCTACGTGGAGACCGGCGCCTGGTCCAAAAAGGCCATCGCCGAGGCGAAGAAATACGGCGAGGTCAAGATCGTGGCCTCCTCCGCCGACAAGAACTTCTCCTATATCCCGGACTGCTCCAATCTGGACATCCCGAACAACGCGGACTATGTGTATATCTGCGAAAACGAGACCATCAACGGCACCACCTATTTCAACCTCCCCGACACCAAGGGGAAGGTGCTGGTGTCCGACCAGTCCAGCATGTTCCTCTCCCGCCCCTGCGACGTGAGCCGGTACGGCCTCATCTGGGGCGGCGTGCAGAAGAACGTGGGCCCGGCGGGCATGGCGGTGGTCATCATCCGGGAGGACCTGCCGCGGGACGACCTTCCGGGGTTCGTGCCTACCTATATGAGCTATAAGACCCACGCGGACAACGACTCCCTCTACAACACCCCCAACTGCTGGGCCATCTACTGCTGTGGAAAGGTCTTCAAGTACCTCCTTGATAACGGCGGCCTGGAGGCGATGAACAAACGCAACGAGGAAAAGGCGAAGATTCTCTACGACTTCCTGGACCAGTCCAAGCTCTTCACCGGGGCCGTGCGGAAGGAGGACCGTTCCCTCATGAACGTGCCCTTCGTCACCCCCACGAAGGAGCAGGACGCCGATGTGGTGGCGGCTTCCAAGGCGGCGGGCTTTGACAACCTCAAGGGCCACAAGAGCGTGGGCGGCCTCCGGGCCTCCATCTACAACGCCATGCCCAAGGAGGGCGTGGAGGCCCTGGTGGAGTTCCTCAAGAAGTACGAGGCGGAGCACAGTTGAATTAAAGAGGGGACTTCGTCCCCCCTTTAGATTCCCCCTCACCAGTCCGCGGACTGGCGCCGCCGCCCAAGGCGGCTGGAGTCTTGGTATTTTCCTGACGCGCATGTCGTCAGGAAAATGATTCAAATTTATTTTCCGCTAAAGGCGGAAAACCAGGGGAGCGCCCCTGGACCCCCTTCCGGGCTGCCGGACACGCCTGTCCCCCAATGGGCGTGAGGGTTTTCCGACATTGGCACCCCTGGGGTGTGCCGGATACGAAAGGGGTACAATTATGATGTTAAAGCGCGTATTGGTCACCGACGGCATGGACGCCTCCGCCGTGGCGAAGCTCCGGGCGGACGGCTGTGAGGTGGTGGAGCAGTTCTATGAGTCCGACGCCCTGGGCCCCGCCCTGCGGGACTTTGACGCGGTGATTATCCGCTCCGCCACCAAAATCAAGGAGCCCCAGATTGACGCCGCCAAGGGCGGGCGGCTCCGGCTCATCGTCCGGGCGGGCGTGGGCATGGACAACATCGCCATTCCCTATGCCGAGGCGGCGGGCATCGCCGTGCGGAACACCCCCCGGGCCTCCTCCAACGCCGTGGCGGAGCTGGCCCTGGCCCTCCTCTTCTCCTGCGCCCGGAACATCTCCATCGCCGGGCACACCATGCGGGAGAACAAGTGGGAGAAGAAGGCCTATTCCAAGGGCTTTGAGCTCTCCGGCAAAACCGCCGGAATCATCGGCTACGGCCGCATCGGCCGGATGGTGGGCGACAAGTGCCAGGCCCTGGGGATGAAGGTCCTCTCCACCGTCCACCGCAACAAGCCCGAGGGCTGCGAGTGCGAGACCATGAAGTTTGTCTCCATGGACGAGTTGCTGGCGGGCTCCGACGTGCTGATTCTCTGCGCCCCCGGCGGGGACAAGGCTCTGGTGGACCGGGAGAGCCTGGGAAAGATGAAGGACGGCGTGGTGATTGTCAACGTCTCCCGGGGCAGCAACGTGGACGAGGGGGCCCTTTTGGAGGCCCTGGAATCCGGCAAGGTCCGGGCGGCGGGGCTGGACGTGTGGATGAGCGAGAAGGACCCCAACTGGGCCCTGGCCACGCACCCGGCGGTCTCCTGCACCCCCCACATCGGCGCAGGAACCCGGGAGGCCCAAGCCCGCATCGGCCAGGAGCTGGTGGACATTGTGGAGGGCTTCGCCCCCTGACCTCACACACAGGAGTATTTGGAAGCTATGAGATCCATTCACGACGTATACAAGGTGGGCCGGGGGCCCTCCAGCTCCCACACCATGGGCCCCGCCCGGGCCGCCGCCCTCTTCCGGCAGGAGACGCCGGAGGCGGACGCCTACCGGGCGGTGCTGTACGGGTCCCTGTCCAAAACCGGGAAGGGCCACGGCACGGACCGCATTTTGGCGGAGACCTTCTCCCCTCTTCCGGCGGAGATTGTCTTTTCCCAAGAGACGATGGAACAGCACCCCAACACCCTGGACCTCACCGCCCTCCGGGGCGGGCAGGAGCTGCGCACCCAGCGGGTTTACAGCGTGGGCGGCGGGGACCTGGAGTGGGAGGGTCGCCCCGCCCCGGGGCAGGAGCAGGAGACCTATTTTGAAAACTCCTTCGCCGAAATCAAGGAGTTCTGCGAGTTCCGCTACATCAGCCTCACGGACTACGTGGAGCTGAACGAGGGGGCGGGCATCTGGGAGGACCTGCTGGAAATCTGGTCCGTTATGCAGCGCTCCATTCAGGAGGGGCTGGCCGCCTCCGGAGAGCTGCCCGGCGGGCTCCACATCGAGCGCAAAGCCAAATCCATTCACGACCACATTTTGGTGAACAAGCACCCGGAGATCATCGAGTGCCAGCGGGTCTGCTCCTACGCCTACGCCGTGTCGGAGCAAAACGCGGACAACGGCCTCATTGCCACCGCTCCCACCTGCGGCTCCTGCGGCGTGCTGCCGGCGGTGCTGTACTACTTCCAGGACAAGCGGGGCCTCAGCGATTTGGACGTGGCCCACGCCCTGGGGGTGGCGGGGCTCTTTGGCGCCCTGGCCAAGCAAAACGCCTCCGTCTCCGGGGCGGAGTGCGGCTGTCAGGCGGAAATCGGCGTGGCCTGCGCCATGGCCGCCGCCGCCCTGGGCCAGCTCTTCGGCTACTCCGTCAAGCGCATCGAGTACGCCGCCGAGGTGGCCCTGGAACACCACCTGGGCCTTACCTGCGACCCCATCTGCGGCCTGGTCCAGATTCCCTGCATCGAGCGCAACGCCGTGGCGGCCATGCGGGCCATCAACTCCGCGAACCTGGCCTACTTCCTGGCGGAGACACGGCGCATCAGCTATGACATGGTGCTCAAGACCATGTACGAAACCGGCATCCACCTGAACCGGAGCTACCGGGAGACCTCCGAGGGGGGGCTTGCCCGGCTGTACTCCCGGCGGGGATGAGCCGGAGACCGCGAAACGAAAGCCCCCCGCGCCAGCGGCGCGGGGGGCTTTTCCCCAGCGCGCTCCCGCAAAAAAACTCGAAAATATCGTAAATATACACAAGGCAAACGTTTGTATTTTGGCTGTAGGCGCATTGAAAATGACATTTTCCGGTGCTATACTGGAAGGTACTTTAAACTGGGATATCGGCGGAAGGCCCTCCCAAATCGAATGGAGGCATACCAATGAAAAAGTTTTTGTCCCTGTTTCTCACGCTGGCCATGCTCTGCGCCCTGCTCCCGGCGGCCTATGCCAGCACCATCTACACCGCCAAGGAAATGAAGGTCAAGCACGACTTCCAGACCGAAGGCGTGGAGGACAGCAAGGGAACCGCCACCTACGTGGACGTAGAGGGCGGCTACTACATCTCCCCCTGGAAGTACGAGGTGGAAAACATCAGCCTCACCGTCACCTATAAGGGAGAGGACTACAAGGTCAAAACCGAGGAGCTGAAGCTGGACGGCCTGAAGGACGTGAAGGTCAGCGTCTTTGAAAAAGACGGCAAGGTGGAAACCAGCACCGAAAGCGCCCCGGATGACGCGAAAAAGGTCGCCAAGTTCAAGGTGGACCTGGAGAACTGGACCGTCATCGCCATGCCCAAGACCGAGGACCTGGAGATGGCCGTGAAATTCCAGTACAAGGACGCCAAGCCGGAGGACGCCAAGAGCGTGGACGCCTTCCCCCTGGACAAGGCCGCCCAGACCCAGGCCGAGGCCCCCGCGGGCTCCGTCCAGCTGATTCAGGACTTCAAGGAGTGCAAGGGCACCACCGACGAGACCAAGGAAATCCGCACCGTGCTGAAACCCGATGAGAACGGCATCTACTTCGCCTCCCGCTGGGACTATAAGCTGGCTACCAAGGAAGGCGAAGGCGGCGTGGGCCCCAACATCGACTGCAAAGTGGTCTACAACGGGTCCAACAAAAAAATGAAGGGCGAGGACATCAAACCCGACGCCAACAACTGCGGAACCATGTTCTTCTTTGACCAGGACGGCAAGCTGGACGTGGCCGCCGAGGTCCCCCAGGGCGCCACGGAGCTGGCGGAGTGCGTCATGAGCCTGGACGGGGCCATCTGGTTCATCCCTAAGAGCGACAAGATCACCACGGAGCTGGAATTCAACTACGACGCCTCTGAAACCTATGACGCCAAGAAAAACGTGGACCAGGTTCAGAACGTGAAGCCCGGCGCCCGGACGGAGGAGCCCACCGAGGACAAGAAGGACGAGACCCCCGTTGCTCCCAAGTTTACCGACGTGGCCGCCGATTCCCCCTTCGTCAAGGCCATTGACTGGGCCGTTGCCGAGGGCATTACCAACGGAAAAACCGAAACCACCTTCGGCCCCGGGGACACCTGCTCTGTCTCCAACATCCTCACCTTCCTGTGGCGGGCCAACGGAAAGCCCGGCGCCAAGGAGGGCGTGAAGGACCGGGACGCCGCTCTGGCGTGGTTTGAGAGCGAGGTTTCCGACAAGCACGGAGACCCCGACGCCGCCTGCACCCGCTCCATGGCTATGCTCTACATCTGGCAGGCCGCCGGAAGCCCTGAAACCGAGGCGGAGGCCAGCTTCACCGACGTGGACAAGGACGCGGATTACATCGCCGCCGTGGCCTGGGCCGTGGAGAAGGGCATCACCTCCGGCACCGGAGACGGCACCACCTTCGAGCCCGAAAAGACCTGCACCCGGGGTCAGATCGTGACCTTCCTGCACCGGACCGCCTACGCGCCCGCCCCCCAGGAGACCACGAAATAAGCGCAGACACTCCAAGTCCAAGCAAAAGCCCCGCCGTTTCAAACGGCGGGGCTCCTTTCATTTTCCGTCATTTCCTCCGGGCCGCCGAGGAGCCCAAGCCCAGCTCCAAACGGTATTTCGTCACCGTCCGCCGGGCCAAAAAGATGCCCCGCTCCTCCAAAAGGCGGCAGAGGTCCTGGTCGCTGTAGGGCCGCCGCCGGTCCTCCTCCCGGACCAGGGCCAGCAGGGCCTGCTTCGCCGCCTGGCGGGAAACGCCGCCGCTGACGGGGAGACTGAAAAAATACCGAAGGGGGTATGTACCCTGGCGGCACTGGAGGTACTTCCCCCGGACGGCCCGGGAAACCGTGGAGGGGTGGAGCTCCAGCCCCTCCGCCAGGGTGGTGAGGGTCATGGGGGACAGGGTCTGGGTCTGCCCGGCAAAGAAGGGGCGCTGGGCCTCCAGCGCCGCCTCGGCGCAGCGGCGAAGGGTGCTTCCCCGGCGCTCCAGGCTGTCCAGCAGCCACTTGGCCTGGCGGAGCTTCTGGCGGAGGTAGTCCTTGGTCTCCTTCTCGTCCGAGCTTTTCAAAAGCCGGAGGTAGTAGTCGTTGACGGAGACCCGGGGCAGGTAGTACTCGTTCAAAACCACCTTCAGCTCCCCCTCCAGCTCCGCCACAAACACGTCGGGCCGGACGTAGACCGTGGTCTCCGCCGGTTGAAAGGCCCGACCGGGATGGGGCTCCAGGGAGGCGATGACCGCCTCCGCCTGCCGGACGGCCTCCACCGTGGTTCCCAGCTTCTGGGCAATGGCGGCGTAGTGCTTCCGGCCCAGCTCCGGGAGGAAGCGGGCGGCAATGTCCATGGCCACGGGGTCCGCGCCCTCCCGGCGGCTGAGCTGGAGCAGCAGGCACTCGGAGAGGGACCGGGCCCCCACCCCCGGGGGCTCCAGGCTCTGGAGGGTGTCCAGGGCCTGGTCCGTCAGGGCCTGGGGAATCTTCATGGCGGCGAGGCCCTCCAGGTCCTCCTGGGCCAGATAGCCGTCCTCGTCCACCAGCTCCGCCAGATAGACGCACAGGGCCGCCAGGGGCTTGGGGAGCCGGAGGCGGTGAATCTGGTCCCGGAGGAAGGCGGCCAGGCTCTCCAGGGCGCTGTCCATGGCCCCGGCCTCCGGAGCCGCGTCCTCGTGGGTGAAGGTGGCCCGGTCCCGGACGCCGCCGTCAATCCACCCAGCCTGGCGGCGCAGCTCCTCATAGGCCCGCTCCGGCGGGTCGGACTGGTCCAGCAGGGGATTTTCCTCCGCCTGGCGGGAGAGGTATTCCAGCAGCTCCTGGGAGGTCATCTGCAAAACCTCCATGGACTGCATCAGCTGGGGGGTCAGCTTTAGCTCCTGGCGCAGTTCGGTTTTCAGCTGAACAAGGCTCATAGGGTCCTCCTGTGGGGCCCGACCCTTGGACAGCCGTCAGCGGCCCTGCCGCTTCCAGCGATCGCGCCCCCCTTCCGGGGGCTGGTCAGGCCATTCCTCCAAGACCTCTCGGTCCCGGAGGGGTTACTTTACATATTTCGCCACCTTCCGGGCCGCCGTGGCCTGGGAGATGCCCAGCTCCTTAGCCACCGCCACGGTGGTGCCCCAGCGGCGGTAGGATTCCCGGATGATCCGCCCTTCGTAGGCGTCCATCCGCTCCGCCAGGGTGCCCTCCTGGGCGGGAGCGGGGGCGGCGGTTCCGGCGGCGTACTCCGGCGGCAGGTGCCCCAGGTCGATGATGGGGTCCTGGACGGTAATGGCCAGCCGCTCCACCAGGTTTTCAAGCTCCCGGACGTTTCCCGGCCAGTCGTAGCGCTCCAAAAAGGCCAGCAGTCGGGGGCTGAAGGTGAGGTTTTTCTCATACTCCCCGCAGAACCGGGCCAGGAATTGGTGGGCCAGGGGAAGCACGTCCTCCCGCCGCTGGCGGAGGGGGGGGATGTGGATGCGGATGACGTTGAGCCGGTAGAAGAGGTCGGAGCGGAAGAGGCCCCGCTGGACCGCCTCCTCCAAATTCCGGTTGGTGGCCACCAAAAGGCGGAAGTCCAGCTCAATGCGCTTGTTGCCGGAGAGGCGCTCGATGGTTTTCTCCTGGATGAGCTGGAGGAGCTTGGACTGGATGTGGGGGGGCAGCTCCCCGATCTCGTCCAGGAAGAGGGTGCCGTTGTTGGCCAGCTCGATTTTGCCGATTTTGCCGCCGCTGGCGGCCCCGGTGAAGGCCCCCTTCTCATAGCCGAAGAGCTCGGATTCGATGAGGTTTTCGTGGAGCACGGCGCAGTTGACCTCGATAAAGGGCCCGTCGGCCCGGCTGCTCATGGCGTGGATGGCCTTGGCCACGGCGCTTTTCCCCACGCCCGTCTCCCCGGTAATTAAGATGTTGGCTTTCGTGTTGGCCGTGTTCTGCATCAGCGTCCAGAGCCGCTGCATGGAGGCGCTTTTGAAGATCAGGCTGGTGGAGGTGGCCCGGGTGCGGAGCTCGGCAATCTCCTGGGTGTACTGCTGGAGGGAATCCTGGAGGTGGCGGTAGTTCCGCTGGATGGCGTTGATCTGCTCCATGGAGACGGTGTTGAAGCAAACGGCGAATTTCAGCTCCCCGGCGCGGTCAAAAAGGGGGATGCCCACGGTCATGACGTTTTTGTGGGCGTGGTTGATGGTCTGGGTGGCGGTGATTTTCCGCCTCTGGCGGATGACCTCGGCGGTGACGCAGGGGGAGAATGTGCCGTCGGCCTCCAAATCGAAGGCGGAGCGGCCCACAATGGAGTTGTGGACGAAGCCGAAGTTTTTCTCATAGCTCTCGCTGACCCGGAGGATGACGCCCTTGGCGTCGGAGAGCATCATGTCGTCGGCCAGGACCAGGTTGTTCTCAGGGCTGAGGATGTCGAAGAGGCCCCGGAGGTTGATGTCGTCGTCAAAGAGGGTGGTGAAGTCGGGTGCCTGCGGCATGGCGGGGCCTCCTTACTTTTCCCCCTGAAAGGGGGGG
>CAQXTN010000048.1:0-12998 GCA_948916585.1 uncultured Oscillibacter sp.
TTTGCCACCAGATACGAGAAGAAAGCTCTTTATTTCCACGCGGTTGTCTGCCTCGGCTGTATCCTTGTTTGGCTACTTTGATGGTTTTAAAACAGGCTCTAGGGAAATGAAGACAAAATTCATGACTGTCTCTCCGTTCTCTATCATCTCAGCCAGAGCCGCGCCGCCTGTTCCTTCGCCATTTTCTAGGCCGAGGGGAGGATCTCGCCGCCGCCCAGCACGGTGTCTCCCTCATAGAGCACAGCCGCCTGGCCCGGCGTGGGAACCCGCTGGGGTTCGTCAAATACCACGCGCGCCCGGCCTTTTTCGGAGGGATAAGCCGTGGCGGGCAGCTCCTTTTGGGTGCTTCTCAGCTTGACGCCGCAGGGAAACGGCCGCTCCTGAGCCGTCCCGGAAATCCAATGAAACGCTCCCACTTCAATCCAGGCCCGGAGCAGCGCCTCTTTTCCGCCCAGGGTAACGGTGTTGTCCCGGACCGAAATCCCGCAGACATAGAGAGGCTCGCACGCGGAAACGCCAAGTCCCCGCCGCTGGCCGATGGTATAGCGGACAATGCCCCGGTGCGTTCCCAAGACTCTTCCGGCGGTATCCACAAAGTTCCCCGGGACAGCGGCGTTGCCGGAAATTCGCTCCACGGCGGCGGCATAGTCCCCGTCTGGGGCGAAACAAATATCCTGGCTATCCCGTTTTCCCGCGTTGGCGAGTCCGGCTTTCCAGGCAGCTTTGCGGACTTCGGACTTTTGGCGCCCTCCCAGAGGGAACAGAGTATGGGCCAGCTGGTCCTGGGTCATGCCGTAGAGAAAATAGCTCTGGTCCTTGGATTCGTCCAGGGCTTTTTTCAGGGCATAGCGCTGCCCCTGCCGTTCAATTCTCGCATAGTGCCCGGTAGCGAGATAGTCAAAGCCCAGGACCCTGGCCCGGTCCAGGAGCTTCCCGAATTTCAGATACCGGTTGCAGTCGATGCAGGGATTGGGCGTCAGGCCGCTTTCGTAACCGGCGGCGAACTTCTCCATCACCGCCGCCCGAAAGGCATCCTTGAAGTTGAACACCCAGTGGGGAATTCCCAGCCGGAAGGCCGCCGCCCGGGCGTACTCCACGTCCTCCAGGGAGCAGCACGTCCGGCGGCTGAGTCCCGCGTCCCCGCTGTCAAAGAGCTTCATGGTGCAGCCCGCACAGTCATAGCCCCGCCGCTTCAGCAAGAGAGCGGCGGCGGAAGAGTCAACGCCGCCGCTCATCGCGACCAGGACTCTACCTCCCACAGCCTTCACAGTGGGCGCGGTCCGGGAACTGAGCCGGATCATAGGCAATGCCCTGGCGGTCGTAGTAGTCTTTCAGCGCCGCCTTGATGGCCTCCTCCGCCAGGACGGAGCAGTGGAGCTTGTGGGCCGGGAGGCCGTCCAGGGCCTCCGCCACGGCCTTGTTGGTCAGGGCCATGGCCTCGGACACCGGCTTTCCCTTGATGAGCTCCGTGGCCATGGAGCTGGAGGCGATGGCGCTTCCGCAGCCGAAGGTCTCGAATTTCACGTCCTCAATAACGCCGTCCCGGATTTTCAGATAGATCTTCATAATGTCTCCGCATTTGGCGTTGCCCACTTCTCCCACGCCGTCGGCGTTTTCGATGGTCCCCACATTTCTGGGATTGCGGAAATGGTCCATCACTTTTTCACTGTATAAAGCCATGATTTTATTCCTCCTCTCAGATGATATGCGGCGCTTTGCCGCTCTCCAGGTCCCGCCAGACGGGGGACATACTCCGCAGATACGAAACTACGTCCCGGACGGCTTCGATCAAATATTCAATTTCTTCCTCCGTCGTCTCCTCGCTGATGGTCAGGCGCAAGGAGCCATGGGCGATCTCGTGGGGCCGCCCGATGGCCAGCAGCACATGGCTGGGGTCCAGGGACCCGGAGGTGCAGGCGGACCCGGAGGAGGCGCAGACCCCCTTGTCGTCCAGCAGGAGCAGCAGGGATTCCCCCTCGATGCCCTCGAAACAGAAGTTGACATTGCCGGGGAGCCGCTTCGCCGGGTCGCCGTTCAGGACGCTGTGGGGGATCTCCGAGAGGCCCGCCATGAGCCTGTCCCGCAGGGCGGAGACCCGGACGGCGCTCTCCGTCAGATGGGCGCAGGCCTCCTCCAGCGCCGCCGCCATGCCCGCAATGGCGGGGACGTTCTCCGTCCCGGCCCGCCTGCCCCGCTCCTGGGCCCCGCCCTCAATGAGGTTCGTCAGGGCCGCGCCCCGGCGGGCGTACAGCGCGCCGGCGCCCTTGGGCCCGTGGAACTTGTGGGCAGAGAGGGAGAGAAGGTCGATGTTCTGGGCCCGGACGTCAATGGGCAGGTGCCCCGCCGCCTGGACCGCGTCGGTGTGGAACAAGACCCCCGCCTCCCGGCAGGCCCCGCCGATCTCCGATATGGGCTGGACGGTTCCGATCTCGTTGTTGGCGTACATGACGGTCACCAGGCAGGTGTCGGGCCGGATGGCCTCCCGGACCTGCTCCGGCGTCACCAGGCCGTTTTCGTGGACGTCCAGCAGGGTGACGGCAAAGCCCTCTTTTTCCAACTTTTTCAGGGTGTGAAGCACCGCGTGGTGCTCGAAGGCGGTGGAGACGATGTGGCGCTTGCCCTTCCGGGCCCCCAGGGCGGCGGCGGAACGGATGGCCTGGTTGTCCGCCTCGCTGCCGCCGGAGGTGAAGGTGAGCTCCCTTGGTTCGCAGACAAGACAGGCGGCGATACGTCTCCGGGCGTCCTCCAGAGCCTCCTTGGCCTCCTGGCCGAAGGCGTAGAGGCTAGAGGGGTTGCCGTAAAGCTCGTCCATATAGGGCAGCATAGCGTCCACAGCGGTCCGGCTCATCTTCGTCGTGGCCGCGTTATCCGCGTAAATCATCATAGAAATCCTCCGTTAAATAACCTGGTATGTTTGTTGGCAATTATATATTATTCCAAATAACCTATAATGTCAATAGGTAATTTGAGCTTTTAAACACTATAGAAGAGGATACCGTTATTCTCAATCATCAGAGGACCGGCAGATGTTCATTCCTTTTTTGCGGCAGATACGCCGCCATGATTTTTGTAAAATCCTTAAAACATGGCACATATTACTTCCGGCCTTTCAGTTCGGAAGTAATATTCTCCGGCGTCAAACCTCCGGCCGGCAGATAGGGCTGGGTCACGCCCCCAGCCAGGGACCAGTCGAAGGCCGCCTTGGGGCGGCGGCCCGGAGGGCGGCGATATAGGAGGCGTTCTCATGGCCGCAGAGCTGGGCCGCGGAGATGGTTCTGTCCTTCAGGAACTCCGCCACGGTCTCCACCGGCTGGTCCGCAAAGGCTCCCGCAGGGACGACGGCACCGTCCAGCTTCCGCCCCAGGGCCCGGACCTGGTCCGAGGGCAGGCTCCGGTGGTTCCTGAGGAAGTTGATGATGAAGCCGCGCCAGGCGGGCCGCGCCTCGTTGACGTACTCAATATCACAGGGCCGGTACAGCCCGCAGATTTTGATCTTCGTCATTTCGCCGTCTTCCGCATTGCTTTCAATAAGCTGATTTCCCGTTTAGCGGTCGTTTTTTAATTTTACTTCTGATTGATGTGTTTCACCCAACCATAGGATTCGTCAAATAGATTGACAACCTGTATTCATAACCAGCCGGACAGCGTTCGCCGGTTGTGAATATAGGTTCTAATTTCAGCAGAGCAGTGTCTGCTGCGGGCTTGAACAGGCGAACCACCATGTTTTGGCTATTCTCTGGCAGATAATGGATTTCCTCTGTGTTTACCAAATCATCCGTTTCCGGCACGATCTGATCGGTCAAATCGTCAACACCGTTGATGGCACCATAAGCGGTGGGTCCGAGGTTCGAATCCCCGCCGGGTTACCATGATAAGTTGACAGATTACACCAGGGGAGTAGTCTGTCAACTTTTATGTATAATCACATAAAACCTTTGTGCCGCAGTAATTTCACTGCGGTATTTTCATTTATAGAAGGAGAATTATCATGAACATGATACAAAAAAGTGAAGCAATTAAAAGCAGTCTCCGAAAAGGTTTTCAGAACGGCAGCTCCAAAATGGCAAAGCGTAAGTGCTATGGATATGAAGTCTGTTCTGATGGTGGGCTGATAGTAAAGCCCGAAGAAGCCAAGGTGGTGAGCTGGATATTTGAACGGTATCTTGCTGGTGACAGCCTTGGAAGAATTGATGCAGGCTTGGAAAAGCAGGGTGTTCTTTCCCCTGCTGGCAAACCCGGATGGAATCGGGAAGCCATCGACAAACTGTTCTCCAACAGAAACAGGCTGACATGAAACTGACTTTCTGATACAATAATAAAAACTTAGCGGGAGCGGCACTATTCACAGCTGATCGCGGGAAACCCTCATTGGGAAAATGCCGGAATATGTTTAGAAAGAGCCAAAGGCTCCATCCCCAACAGGGAAACTCCATTGGATCCGGGAGACAATCAGCAGGCTGTTGAGAAACGAGAAATATGTGGGGGGACATTCTGCTCCAGAAAACCTTTATAGCGGATTTGTTTTCTGGGAAACAGGTTAAGAACCAGGGGGAGTTAGAGAGATTTTTGATACAGGAGCACCATCCGGCGATTGTAAGCAGGGGGCTGTTTGAAACAATCAATCAGGCACGCGAAATAGATCCATAAAGGACTGATGAAAGTCAATACCGAAAAACAACAAAGTTTGCTTTTCCCTCTCCGGCATCAGCCTTTCTTCCTGAATCGTTGTGCCGCTTTTAAAGACGGCTTTATCGTAATAGTTGGCTCTGATATTAAAATGAACTGCGGAGGTCAGGGGATAAAATCCTTGACCTCCGCTGGTTTATGCTTATTTGGTTTGGCTGGTGGTTTTTTGCCGGATAGGAACAAGGCAGTACCTGTTGGAATCGTTGAGAGGTTTTTGAGGATAAAAGCGCCTGGGGGATTCTGTCAACCAATTTCCGGCCGGAGGTGGCGGAAGAAATCGGATAGAATTTCCCGGCACGCCTCCTCCAGCACGCCGCCTACCAGGGCCGGGTGATGGGGGAAGTTTTCCATAAAGAGGTTGGTCACCCCGCCGCAGGCCCCGAAGGCCCGGTCCCGGGCCCCGAACCAGACCCGGGCAATCCGGGCGTTGAGAATGGCCCCGGCGCACATGGGGCAGGGCTCCAGGGTGACATAGAGCTCGCAGTCCTCCAGCCGCCAGGAGCGCAGGGCTTCGTTGGCCTGGGCGATGGCCTCCATCTCGGCGTGGGAGGCGGCGGAGCATTTTTCCTCCCGCCGGTTTCTCCCCCGGCCCACCACCACGCCCTTTCGGACGATGACACAGCCCACGGGGACCTCCCCGGCGGCGGCGGCCTCCCGGGCCAGAGCCAGGGCCTGTCTCATAAAAAGTTCCTGCATGGGAAACCTCCTGTATGAAAGCTGGCATATTTGTCCAAAATTGCCATATCCTATAAACGTATTATACAGGAGGAATTACGCTATGAAAACTACTTTTTTCAAAAAAGGCCAGCCGGATCCGGAGCTGGCGGTTCTGCGGGCGGAACTCCAGAGCGCCCAGGGGGATTTATCCCTGGCCTACCGGCAGTTTGACCAGGCGGTGGACCCGGAGCTGGTGGAGTCCTGCATCTATCAAATTAAGGCGGAGAAAGCCCGGTGCAATTACCTTATTCGGGCCATCAAGGAGAGGAGCCCGGAGAGCGTCCCCGCCCTGTCCCGGCTGGAGGGCGACGCGGTATGGACCTGAATCAAAAGATTATCGCCGCCCTGCTGGCAGGGTTCTTTCTCATCGCTCTGCTGCGGGTGTTCAGCGCTCCGCTGAAGCTGGCGGTAAAGCTGCTGGCAAATACGCTCCTGGGATTCCTGGCTCTCTGGGCGGTGAACGCCACCGCCGGAGTGACAGGCATCGCCCTGGGGATCAACGTCTGGAATGCCCTGGTGATCGGAGTTCTGGGGCTTCCGGGCTTTGTCCTGCTGCTGCTGGTCCAGTGGGTGTTATAGGGGGTACATAGGAGCCGGTCCCGTGGGACCGGTTCTTTTTTGTCTCCCGGAATTTAAAATAGAACTTTAGTATTTGAGAGAATTTTTAAGAAAGTCGGAGGAAACTAAAGAATACACGGAAAAAATTAAAAATTGGGTTGACATTGGTGGGAAGCCATGGTATAAATAACCTTGCTCCGCAAGGAGTTCTTACTTTGTTCAACCAAATGGAAACTATATTGATGGAGGAAAGACCATGTCCACTTTTATGGCAAACAAGGCCAACATTGAGCGCAAGTGGTACATCCTGGACGCCGCCGGGAAGCCCCTGGGCAAGACCGCCGTCCGGGCCGCCGACCTGCTGCGCGGCAAAAACAAAACCACCTTCACGCCCCACGCCGACTGCGGTGATAATGTCATCATCATCAACGCGGGAAAAGCGGTCCTCACCGGCAAAAAAGGCGAGCAGAAGATCTACCGCACCCACTCCGGCTGGGTGGGCGGCCTCAAGGAGACCCCCTACCGCATCCTGATGCAGGAGAAGCCCGAGGTTGCCATGCGGGTGGCTGTCCGGGGCATGATGCCCAAGAACACCGTGGCCAAGGATTCCCTGAAACGCCTGCACATCTATGCCGGCGCGGAGCACAAGCAGCAGGCCCAGAAGCCCATCGCCCTGGATGCTGAATAAGGAGGAGGAAGCGTATGTATCAGTCTAAGAAGCCCTATCTGTACGGCACCGGCCGCCGGAAGTCCTCCGTCGCCCGCGTCCACCTGTTCCCCGGCGGAACCGGAAGCATTACCATCAACGGCCGGGACATCGACGATTACTTCGGCCTGGAGACCCTGAAAATGGTGGTTCGCCAGCCCCTGGAGGCCACCGGCAACACCGGCAAAATGGATATCGTAGCCACCGTCTCCGGCGGCGGCGTCACCGGCCAGGCCGGCGCCCTGCGCCACGGCATTGCCCGGGCCCTGCTGCTGGCCAGCGAGGACAACCGTCCCATCCTGAAAAAGGCCGGGTTCCTGACTCGCGACCCTCGTATGAAGGAGCGGAAGAAGTACGGCCTCAAGGCCGCCCGCCGCGCCCCCCAGTTCTCCAAGCGCTGAGTTCGCGCAGTCCCATATGGTATATCAACAGCGGGACCTCTTTGGGAGGTCCCGCTGTTTTCGCGCTTAGCAGAAGCCCCGGGACCCGTTTTCCTGGAGGAGATGCTCACAGAGCTCCCGCTGCTTGGTGTCATAGAACTCCATGTATTTCAGGGCATAGATGTCGCAGAGAATATAGCGCTGGCGGCCTGTCTGATAGATGATGAAATAATCGTTGCCTACCTCGTGAAGGATGCCTTCCCAGACCATGGTGCCCTGGGTGCCGATGAGGAGGGTGGCCGCCACGAAGTTCCCACGGTTCCGCAGGAGCATGGCTTTCAGGGAACCCAGGAAGGCTTCCCCAGTGCTGGTGGGAGCCTCGATGACCTCGGCAGGCTGGTGGTTTTGAAGGTCCAGGTCGCCGGTGCTGCCCGCAAACTCGTTGTGGGCAGGATGCCGGGAAGCCGGGAGCACGGCCGGGACGGAGGAGGACGGAAAGGGAGCGGTCGATCCTGTGGAGCCGGCAGGGCCCATAGAGCCGGAGGAGCCCGCGGAGCCAGTGGGGCCCATGGAACCGGAGGGCCCCGTAGAGCCGGAAGGAGCCGCCGGAACGGCAGGACGGGACAAGGCGGGGGCGCCGGACACGCCGGAGGGGCTGCTGGCCGTCCCAGGAGCGGGGAACTGGAAGGCCGGAGGCGCGTCGGCGGGCATAGGGGCGGCGGGATACTGGAAGGCCGCCGGGGATGCGGGCGTCAGGGAAGAGGCCGCCGGGGAGGGGGCGGGATGGGGGGCGCTGATCTCGGTGGACCAGTCCCGGATGGACTGGGACATACGCTGTGTGTTAGGCATAATGGACACCTCTCAAGTTTTATAGTACGCGTCGGTAGGGTTATAAAAACAGTGGTCCCCGATGCGGGTCTGCCAGTAGCCCACGCCGGTGGGAAAGAAGGGCCGGCAGTCGGGACCGAAGGGATTGTAGAACCAGAGGGATTCCGCCACATCCGGAAGGCGGTTCCCGGCGATGGCCCAGTCGGCAATCTCGTAGTGAATGGCCTCGGGCCGCATGTTGTATATGTTCTGGGGGTTGTAGGCGCCCCCCTCTGTCTCGCTAGCGCAGACGAATTGATAGGGCTGGAAAATGATGTTTCGGATGCTGCCCTGGCCCACCCGGGCGTACTCGCCGCCTCGGGCGTGGACCCGGTTCATCACCACGCCCGCCACGGCCTTCATGCCGTTCTCCCCCTCGCCGCCCGCCTCGCACTCGATCAGGCGCGCCAGCAGTTCCCGGTCGGAATATGCCATGGTACATTCCTCCTTTGTCGCTGGTTCAGCATACGCGAAAAGGGGGCCGCTGGTGACAGCGGCCCCTCGGGTCCTGGCGGCTTACTCCCGGAGGACTTTTTCCATGGGGCTGCCTTTTGCCAGTTCGTCAATTAACTTGTCCAAATACCGGATGTTCCGCATCAGGGGATCCGGAACCGCCTCCACCCGGACACCGCAGACGGTTCCGGTAATCCGGGCGGCGTTGGGATTTATACGGGGAGCCTCCTCAAAAAAGGTTCCGTAATCGGCGTCCTGCTCCAGCTGTTGGATCAAGCCCGCCTCGTCATAGCCGGTCAGCCAGCAAATGACCCGGCGGACCTCCTCCTCCGTGCGGCCCTTCCGCTCCGCCTTTCGCACAAGAAGAGGGTAGATTCTGGAGAGCTTCATAGCAAAGACCTTGCTGTTATCCATGGAAGATTCCTCCTCTTCGCCGTTTGAAAAGCCCCGCCGGAAGGCGGGGCCATTTCTCTTATTTCTTCTGCTCCCGAATGGCCATCTGAAACATCTCCTCCGTCTGCTGGATAGAGCGGTCCAGGGCATAGCGCTTGGCGTGCTCGCCATAGCGCTTCCCCATTTCCTCCCGCTCTTCGGGATGCTCAAACCACCAGTCGATCTTCTCCGCCAGGGCGGCGGCGTCCCCGGCGGGGAACAGGCTCCGACCGTCCAGGGCAAACTGGGGCGTGGCGGACCGGGGGGAGTCGGCGATGACGGGCACCAGCCCGCAGGCAAAAGCCTCCATGCAGCTCATGGCCTCGATCTCCGCGTCGGAGGTATGGACGTACAGGTCCGCCATGTGGAGGATTTCCAACAGGCGGCCGGGCTCGTAAAACTCCATGACAATGGGGTTGCTGAGTTTTTCCGCAAGGCGGCGGTACTTCTTCTCCAGAGGGCCCTTGCCCGCCAGAATGACTTGAACGGCGTCCTTGTGGCGGCACTGGGCGCAGGCGTCGATGAGCACGTCCTGCCGCTTCTCCCCGGCGTAGCGGCCCACCATCAGCACGTTGAATTTCCCCCGCATCCAGTCCTCCTGGGGACTGCGGCCATAGGTATACTGGGGGCTGATGCCATTGGAGATGACGTGGAGCCGAGCGGTGTAGCCGTGATCCCGGAGCTGGCCCGCGATCATGTTGCTGGGACAGTGGATGTGGGTGAAGCGGTTGAAGAAGGTGTCCCGGAACTTGACGTAAACAAAGTCGTTCACCCGCTTGCTGTTGCCCAAGTGGAGGGTGAAGGTGATGTTCTCCGGCTGGCAGTGGAAGGCCGCCGTGTGGGGAATTCCAAGGCGCTCCACATGCCTGAGGCCCATAATGGCCAGGGGGGAGGGCATCATGAAATGCACCACGTCTGCCCAAGCCGCCGCCTTTTCAAACACGTGCTTGTTGGGAATGGCCAGGCGCATCCCCTGGCTGGTGATGAGATGCTCCACAATGGGGAGGAACTTCATCTGCCGGACGGCGTATTTGTAGTCCGTGGGCTTTCCGGTGGCGATGACCCGGACCTCGTTCCCGTGCTCCTTCAAGGCCGTGGCGAAGCGCCGGGCGCTGATGGTGGTTCCGTTGTTGGCGTCGTCGAACTGGTCGATGACCAAGACGATTTTCATAACCCCGCCGGTCCTCTCAGCCCTGACCCAGGGCCTGCTCCAGCCCCAGGGCCAGCTGATCCGGGCAGGAGGTGCTTTTGGCGCCGCAGCCGATGCCCTTTAAGCGGCGGATGGCTTCCTTCGCGGGCATCCCCTTCACCAGGGAAGCGATGCCCTGGAGGTTTCCGCTGCACCCGCCGGTGACCCGAAGAGCCTGGATGACGCCCTGGTCGTCCAGGTCCACCTGCATTTCCCGGGAACAGACGCCCCGGGGCTGGAAGGTATAAGTTTTCATAGCGCGCACTCCTTTTCAAGCCGCCGGGAAGGGCGGACAGGTTGTTTTACCCATCCAGCATAGCACAAAGGCGGACAAAAGGCAAGCCCCGCTTCCAGCCTCGAGAGGCGGGAGAACGGGGCTCTGGGTCAGCTGTTTAAAAATTCGCTGGGGTCCACCGCCTCTCCATCCCGGGCGACGGAGAAGTGGAGGTGGGGGCTCTGGGCAGCCTCGGCGGAGGCGGTGGTTCCCACCGCACCGATGATCTGTCCGGCGGTGACCAGCTCCCCGGGCTCCACCGTGGGCTTGGCCTGGAGGTTGGCGTAGGTGGTGGCGTAGCCCCCCTCGTGCTCGATGACCACGGTGGTGCCCATTAGCGGGTGATCCTCCACCGAGGCGACGGTGCCCGCCGTGGCCGCCAGCACCGTGGTGCCGGGCTTGGCGGAGATGTCCACGCCGTCATGGGTTCGCCAGTCCGCCAGGGTGGGACTGTAGACCAGCTGGTCCACGGAGAAGGCCATCAAAACCTCCCCCTTCAAGGGTTCCACCACCAGCCGGGGGGGCTCCGCCATCACCGGCGTGTCGTCAATCTCCACTTCCGGCATGGTGGGGACGATCTCCACCTCCACCGGGGCGGAAGCCTCCACCGGGGGCTCGTCCTCCTCCGGCTCCGGCTCGGGGACGTAGGCGTTTTCCACCGGGGCGCTGACCGCCGCCGGGGGCGGGGTCTCCTCCTGGGCGGGCTCGTCTCTACCGAAGAACAGGAACCAGCCGCTTACCGCCGCCGTAACCAGGCAGACGGCCAGCAGGAGGTAAAAGCCCGTGCCGCTAAGAACGGATTTCAATTTGTGTTCCATGCAAGAGTTCCTCCCTCTTTGAAATGTTCTGAGGGAAGTATGGACGGCGGAATGGAAAATTATACGAGTTCGCTCTTGCGGAAGCTGTTTTTATTTTCGCCCCTCCAGGGCGGCGGTGTAAAGGTCGTTTTTGCTGAGGCCGGTGTGCTCCGCCACCTCCCTGGCGGCGTCTTTCAAGCGGGCTCCGGCCTCCACCAGGGCCAGCACCTGGGCCGCCCCCTCCTCCAGGGTGACGGCGGCGTCCTCTTTGGGCTCCGCCCCGGCCACCACCAGCACGTATTCCCCCCGGGGGTCGTGGTCCCGGTAGTACTCCGCCGCCTCGCCCAGGGTACAGCGGCGGGTCTCCTCGTGGAGCTTGGTCAGCTCCCGGCAGAGGGCGATCCGCCGCTCCGGGCCGAAGACCTGGCAGAAGTCCGCCAGGGTGGGCCGGAGCTTATGAGGGGCCTCGTGGAAAATCATGGTCCGGGTCTCGTTCCGCAGACTCTCCAGGTGCTCCCGGCGGCTCCGCTTGTTGACGGACAAAAAGCCCTCGAAGGTAAAGCGCCCCGTGGGCAGGCCGCTGACCGCCAGGGCGTTTACCGCCGCGCAGCAGCCGGGGATGGACAAAACCTCCACGCCGTGTTCCCCGCAGAGGCGGACCAGCATCTCCCCGGGGTCCGAGATGGCGGGGGTTCCGGCGTCGGTAACCAGGGCGCAGCTTTCCCCCGCCAGCAGGCGGCCGAGGACCTCCTGCCCGGCGGAGACGGCATTGTGCTCGTGATAGCTTACCAGGGATTTTTTGATCTGAAAGTGGTTCAGCAGCTTTAGGGACACCCGGGTGTCCTCCGCCGCGATGAAATCCACGGCCGCCAGGGTCTCCACCGCCCTGGGGGACAGGTCTCCCAGGTTGCCGATGGGCGTGGCCACCAGGTATAGGGTTCCGCTCATAGCGGGGCCTCCTCTCGAAAGTATATGCGGTTCAGCTCCGCCGTGGGGGCCATCTCCGGTGTGTACAGCACCAGCGGCGGCTCTACGGAGAGGCCCGGCTTCCCGCCCCGGTTTCCCTCCAGCAGTACCAGAGAAGGAGCGGCCTCCGCCGTCGCGCAGACCATCCGCAGCCGCTTGGGCTCCAGCCCCGCCTCCCGGAGGGCGCAGAGCAGGTCCGTCAGCCGGTGGGGCTTGTGAACCAGGCAGAAGCGGCCTCCCCAGCGCAGGGCCCGCCGCGCCGCCCGGCAGACATCCGCCAGGGTACAGTCCACCTCCGCCCGGGCGGTCCGCCGGGCGGCCTCCCCGGTCAGAGCGCCGCTGCTTACGGGATAATAGGGTGGGTTGCAGACGGCCAGATCAAAGGGCTCCGCCGGAAGCGCGGCCCGGTCCCGCAGGTCTCCCTGCCGGAAAAAAAGCCGGTCCGTCAGGCCGTTTTCCGCCGCCGTCCGCTCCGCCAGGGCCACGGCCTCGGGCAGAAGCTCCAGCCCTGTCACCGACAGTTCCCGCTGCCGCTGGAGCAGAAGCAGGCTCAGAAGCCCCGTGCCGCTACCCAGATCCAGCACCCGAAGCCCCGGCCGCAGCCGGGGGAAGGCGGACAGGAGAAAGCTGTCTGTTCCCGGCGGAAACAGTCCGTCGGCCCAGACAAAGCGAAGCCCCCCGGGCTTTACCAGCTCCCAGTGCTCCAATGCTCAATCCTTTCGGGGCGGGAAGCCCGCCAGCTTGGCGTTGAGCTTGCTGTAAACATGCTCCCGAAACCAGGGTTCCGCCGAGGCGGCGACGGCTTCCACCAGGCCGAACCAGTCCACCCGGCTGTTTTCGTCGGGCTTGCAGCGGATGGGGGCGGCGGGGTCCGCCTCCAGGAGAAAGGTGACGTTCAGGTGAAGGTGGGAGGAGACATACCGGCCCCGCTTCTCGTGGCCGTCCACCGTCAGAATTTCCAGAGAGTAAAGGT
>CAQXTN010000049.1:0-12748 GCA_948916585.1 uncultured Oscillibacter sp.
CGCTGGGGCTGGTCCCTTTTTTCGGGAGGCGGTGCGGCCGATTCTTGGAAAAAAGCGGCCGCGTTCATTAGATCGTCGTTTGAAATCCACAGGGTTTCAAAGGAGGACCTTAGTTTTGACGACCTTGGTTTTCTATTTTTTCTTCTTCGGAAATATATCCATGTTCAGATAAATATGAATTTTTATCATATTCAGAATAATCCGATGAATCAATGGATTCTGTTACAGGAATAATTTTTTTCACAATCGGTCATTCCCTCGAAGATGAGCTGCTCTGAAGCGGCGACATATTGATTGCTGTCAAAGGAGATACAAGTTCTCCTTGAGCAAATATCGCTTTTCCGTCAGGATTAAAATACGTGATTTGACTGTTAGCCTCGTTTGTACCTGAAGCTATTTTTGCACTCTTAATTTCCGATAAAACAAAAGAGTCTTCGATTTGGTCTGGAAGATAAAAAACTGTATGCTGATCAATTCCTGTACCATCTGGAAGTGTACTTAAATCAATTGAAATAGAAAAACAAGTTGTCGGACGGGTAAAAGTAAAAGAACCATCTGCATCAGGAAATACGGAAAAGCTGTATTCTTCGTCAAATTCCATACTATCCCCTTTGGATGGGCGTTGTGTTGCGGCATAGGCCCGAATCTCAATGTTTGATCTTTGGACCATTCACCTGACTGAATTGTTCCAGTAAAGCTATTATTGGCATGTACAGGCATACATAGCGTTAAAAGTGACAGGCACGCTATCAGTAGAACTGATAGTCTTTTATGAATACGATTCTTTTTTGTCTCCTTTTCTATCTGATAGTTTAAAATAAATACCTGTGAGGACTACCGTACAGCTGCCGTATAAAATGGATAAATTCCGGCGGCGTTTGAGGGCAGTTTCGTATCTTAACAGGGCGTTTTCATATTCAAGGTCATCGCTGGCAAAACACTCGGCATAATACTGATCGCTATAATCTGGGTCAGAGTGTTCCAACAACAAGGCATCAATATTTTCTATGCCAGATACAGATTCAAATGGATACATATAATATCCCGTGAAACCGTTGCAAAACGACTTCCACACATCTATATCAATAGCTTCATTTATGATTGGAATGATATGGGCTTCCGATGCAACGCAGACAGCTGTATTGGTAAGTTCTATTGGGGTCCCTGTTTCATCATGTACTGTATCAGCAGACCCTTCATTTACAAGGGCATAAATAAAACATGTATCCACGGTATAAAGAGCAGATACCATTTCCCTTATAAAATTGGGGAGTGATTTTATGAGAAAAGTCTGTTCGGTATCGCTGGTATAATACTCATGCAGATCACACAATACGATTCCTTGAAGCAGAAGGTATCGTCCTTCCACAATAGAGACATCTACTACTTGCACTTGTGACAATGTACTATAGATACCGGAGTAATCAAGTGTTTTGTCGAGTCTCACTAAACTGAAGGGAAGCTTAAAAGAGGACGCACCGCAAATAGGCTCATCAATTTCCTCTGTCCACTGATCGACAAGCAGCACAATAAAGAGGGCGATCAGTACCATCATCAGTTTCCGCATCCGTCTTACCTCACATATGTATGACATAGGAGCTGCCATCGGCGTCTGCTATAAAGCTGGCATCAACATTCGCAGGGGCGGCAAGGAAATCTTCGGGAATCAGATCGGTACTCGGAACCAAATCCCCCAAACTCATTTGAAATCCGCGGATTTTAAATGGATTATGTCATTTTTTCCTGCTTTATCTTGTGGTCAATCACGTGGCGGGAGGCCAGCTCTCTGCGGATGTCCTCCACAGAGATATCTAACTCTGCCATCAGCACCATTACGTGGTACATCAGGTCGGCGATCTCGTAGATGGTCTCCGCCCGGTCTCCGGACTTGCCGGCGATGATGACCTCGGTGCACTCCTCGCCTACCTTTTTGAGGATCTTGTCCACGCCCTTCTCGAAGAGATAGGTGGTGTAGGACCCCTCGGGGCGCTCCGCCTTCCGGCCCTGGAGGAGGGCGTAAAGCCCCTCCGCGGAGAAGGCCTCCCCGGCACCCTCGGCGATATAGAGGGGGTTGTGGAAGCAGGAGCTCTCCCCCAGGTGGCAGGCGGGGCCCTCCTTATCCACCATCACCACCAGGGCGTCCCGGTCGCAGTCGGCCACGATGGAGCGGATATGCTGGACGTTGCCGCTGGTCTCCCCCTTCCGCCACAGCGCCTGCCGGGAGCGGGAGAAGAAGCAGGTGCGCCCCTCGGACAGGCTGATGGCCAGGCTCTCCCGGTTCATATAGGCCAGGGTCAATACGTCCCTGGTGGACGCGTCCACCACGATGGCGGGGATCAGGCCGTGGTGGTTGTACTTCAGGTCGTTGATGGTCAGCATACCTTTTCCTTCTTTCATGAAATCAAGCGAAACCTCTTGAATACTCTGAATCATTCCAGGGACAGTTCACAGGCGCACGTTGATGCCCGCCTGGCGCAGGGTGCGCTTCAGGTTGGGGATGGGGACCTCGCCGAAGTGGAAGATGGAGGCGGCAAGGCCCGCGTCCACCTTGGGGAGGGTCTGGAAGAGCCGAAGGAAGTCCTCCGGGCAGCCGGCGCCACCGGAGGCGATAACCGGCACGTTTACCGCGTCGCAGACGGCGGCGAGGAGCTCTAAGTCGAAGCCGCCCTTGACGCCGTCGGTGTCGATGCTGTTGAGGACAATCTCCCCCGCGCCGGCGGCTACGCCCCGGCGGACCCAGTCGATGGCGTCCAAGCCCGTGTCCTCCCGGCCCCCCTTGGCAAAGACGCGGAACTGGCCGGCAAGGCGCTTGGCGTCCACGCTGAGGACCACGCACTGGCTGCCATACCGCTTGGCGGCGGCGCCGATGAGGGAGGGGTCCCGGAGGGCCCCGGAGTTGACGCTGACCTTGTCCGCGCCGCATTTCAGCACCCGGTCGAAATCGTCCACTGAGTTGATGCCGCCTCCCACGGTGAGGGGGATGAAGATGGTGGAGGCCACCTCCGTCAGGATGTCCGTGAACAGTGCCCGGCCCTCGGCGGAGGCGGTGATGTCGTAAAACACCAGCTCGTCGGCCCCGCAGCCGGAATAGAACTTCGCCAGCTTTACCGGGGAGCTGACATCCGCCAGCCCCAGGAAGTTGACGCCCTTGACCACCCGTCCGTCCTTCACGTCCAGGCAGGGGATGATGCGCTTGGTGATCATTGGGGACCTCCTTCCCGGACCGCTTGGGCCAGGTCCACGGCCCCGGCGTACCACGCCTTGCCTACGATGGCGGCGTAGAGCCCCCGGTCCCGAAGCTGCCGCAGGTCCTCATTGGAGGACACGCCGCCGGAGGCGGTGATGGAGCAGGAGACCGCTTTTTGCAGGGCCTCCAGCCGGTCATAGGAAGGGCCGGAGAGGGTCCCGTCGGTCTCTATATCTGTAAAGATAATATACTTCACACTAATTGATTCCATTTGCTCTGCAAAGGAAATATAGTCCAGTCCGGCGTTTTCCTCCCAGCCGGAGATACGGACCAGACCGTCCTTGGCGTCGATGCCCACGGCAACGCGCTCCGGACCATATTTTACCACGGCCTCCCGGACAAACTCCGGGTCGGACACGGCGGCGGAGCCGATCACCCCCCGCCAGACGCCTAGGCCGAACACCGCCTCCAGGTCCGCCATGGACCGGATGCCGCCGCCCAGCTCGATACGCAGTCCAACCTCGGCCACGGCCTGGACGATGGCGCTGTTTTTCCGTTTGCCGTCACGGGCACCGTCCAGGTCTACCATGTGGAGATACCGTGCGCCGGCGGCGTAGAAAGTCTTTGCGGTCTCTACCGGGTCGTCCGCCACCTGATGGACGGTATCGAAGCGGCCCTTGTGGAGGCGGACGACTTTGCCGTCTTTTAAGTCGATCGCGGGAAAAATAAGCATAGTTCTCCCTCCTTACAGCTCGCAGAAGGCCCGCAGGATGTTCAGCCCCACGTCCCCGCTCTTCTCCGGGTGGAACTGTACGCCAAACACATTCTCCCGGGCCGCTGCGGCGGTCAGGTCCGTGCCGTATTCTGCCGAAGCGATGACGCTCTCAGAACACTCCGCCCCGCAGAAGGAGTGGACAAAGTATACGCAGTCTCCCTCCCGAATGTGCCGGAACAGAGGGCTCACCGGCCTCCCGGCGGGGAAGCGGAGGGCGTTCCAGCCGATGTGGGGGATCTTGTACCCCTGGGGAATATAGTCCCCAATGGGCCGCACGGAACCGGGGATCAACCCCAGGCCCTCGTGCCGTCCGTACTCCAGGCTGTAGTCGAACAGCAGCTGCATCCCCAGGCAGATGCCCAGCAGGGGCTTCCCGCCGGAGGCCTCCTCTTTGACCGATTTGTCCAGCCCGTTCCGGCGCAGCAGCGCCGCCGCGTCCCCGAAGGCCCCTACGCCGGGGAGGACCAGCTTCTCCGCGCCGCGGATGACCGCGGGGTCTCCGGTGACCACGGTGTCCGCTCCGATGGCGGCGAAGGAGCTTTTCAGCGAAAACAGGTTTCCTACGCCGTAGTCGATGATGGCGATCACTACAGCACCCCCTTGGTGGACGGTATTTCCTGGGAAAACCTGGGATCGATGGCCGCCGCCGCCGCCAGAGAGCGGGCCAGGCTCTTGAAAGCCCCCTCTATAATGTGGTGGCTGTTGTTCCCCGCCAGCTGGCGGACGTGGATGGTCATGTCCCCCCGGCGGGCCAGGGCGATGAGAAATTCCTCCACCAGCTCCGTGTCGAAGGTCCCGACCTTCTGGGTGGGGACGTGGAGGTCATAGCACAGCATCCCCCGGCCGGAGAGGTCAACGGCGGTGAGGATCAGGGCCTCGTCCATGGGCAGGAGCATGGAGCCGTAGCGGGTCACGCCCCGCTTGTCCCCCAGGGCCTGGGCGAAGGCGTCCCCCAGGCAGATGCCAATGTCCTCCACCGTGTGGTGGTCGTCCACGCAGGTGTCGCCCTTGCACCGGACGGTCAGGTTGAACCGCCCATGCCGGGCGAACAGGGTCAGCATGTGGTCCAGGAAGCCGCAGCCGGTATCGATCTGGCTGCACCCGGTCCCGTCCAGGTCCAGGGAGAGCTGGATGTCCGTCTCCGCCGTCCGGCGGGATATTTCAGCCTTGCGCATCACTCCGCCTCCTTGACGATCTCATGGACCCGTTCCAGAAAAGCATCCATCTGCGTCCGGGAACCGATGGTGACCCGGCACCAGTCCGCGATCTCCGGCTTATCCCAGTGCCGCACCAACACGCCCCGGGCCTTCAGCTTCCGGTAGAGTGTCCCACCGTCCACCTTGGGGCAGCGGGTGAAGACGAAGTTGGCCTTGCTGGGCAGGGTCTCGAAGCCCATCTTCTCCAGCTCCTCCACGGTGTAGGTCCGGTTGGACTGGATGCGCTTGCTGTTGTTTACATAATACTCATGGCTCTCGATGGTGGCGATGGCCGCCGCCATGGTGAGGCGGTTGATATTGTAGGAGTTGGTGGAGTATTTGATCTTGTCCAGGTCCTCGATCAGCGCCGGACTGCCGATGGCGAAGCCCAGCCGCCCGCCCGCCAGGGAGCGGAATTTGGAGAAGGTCTGGCAGACCAGGAGGTTGTCGTATTTTCCCACCAGTGGCAGACAGCTCTCGCCGCCGAAGTCGATGTAGGCCTCGTCGATCATCACCACGTGGTCCGGGTTGCTCCTGACGATGCGCTCGATATCGTCCACCCCGATGGCCCGCCCGGTGGGGGCGTTGGGGTTGGCGATGACGATGTTTTTGCCTATGCCGCAGTAATCCTCCGGCTCCAGCCGGAAGGCCTCCCGCAGGGGGACTTCCGTGTGAGGGAGGCGGTAGAGGCTGGCGTAGACCGGATAGAAGCCATAGCTGACGGCGGGGTAGGCCACGGGCCGTTCCTCGTCACAGAAGGTCATGAAGAAGAAGTTCAGCAGATCGTCGGACCCGTTGGCCAGGAAGACGTTCTCCAGTTCCACGCCATAATGGTCCGCCAGCTTTTCCCGCAGGGCGCGGCCCTCCGGGTCCGGGTAGAGGTTCAGACGGTCGATCTCCACTGCGTTGATGGCTTCCCGCACAGCCGGGGCGGGGGGGAAGGGGGATTCGTTGGTGTTCAGCTTGATGTATTGCATATCCTGCGGCTGCTCGCCGGGGACGTAGGCTTCCAGGTCCGCGAAGCGGGCGCTTAAAAATCTGCTCATTGGTTGGTACTCTCTTTCTCTGCCGCGCTTTGCGCGGCACGGTGGTTATTTCTTGCGGATGGCCCGGAGCCCACGCGGCCCCGGCGTGTGAAACGGGGGGCGCTCACCCTCTGGCCAGCGCGCTGCGGGCGTGACCCTCCAGCCCTTCCTGCCGGGCGAAGGCGGCGATCTTGGGGGCGGCCTCCGCCAGGGCGGCGCCGGAGTAGTAGACGAACTGAGATTTTTTCACAAAGTCCTCCACCGACAGGGCGCTGGAGAACCGGGCGGTCCCATAGGTGGGGAGGGTATGGTTGGTCCCGCCGAAGTAATCTCCCACCGCCTCCGGGCAGCTGCGGCCCAGGAAGATGGACCCGGCATTTTTCACCTGGCCCAGATAGGCGAAGGGCTCATCCACGCACAGCTCCAGGTGCTCGGGCGCCAATGCGTTGGCAATGCCGACGGCCTCCGGAATATCCTTGACCAGAATGATCTTCCCGCTGCGCTCCAGGGAGGCACGGGCGGTCTCCTGCCGGGGCAGGACGGCCAGCTGGGCCTCCAGCTCCTTTGCCACATCTTGGGCCAGCGTCCGGGAGTCGGTGACCAGCACGGCGCAGGCGTTCTGATCGTGCTCCGCCTGGCTGAGCAGGTCGGCGGCCACCTGACGGGCGTCGCTGTTCCCGTCGGCGATCACTAGGATATCGCTGGGACCGGCGATCATATCGATGCCCACCTTCCCAAAGACCTGCCGCTTGGCCTCGGCCACGAAAGCGTTGCCGGGACCCACGATCTTGTCCACCCGCGGAACGCTCTCCGTCCCATAGGCCAGGGCCGCCACCGCCTGCGCGCCGCCGCAGCGGAACACCCGGTCCACGCCTGCGATCTTCGCCGCCGCCAGGATGATGGGGGCGATGTCTCCGCCGCAGGTGGGCGGGGAGACCATGATGGTCTCCGGGCATCCGGCGATCTTGGCCGGGATGCAGTCCATGAGCACGGTGGAGGGCAGGGGGGCGGTGCCGCCGGGGATATATACGCCCACTTTTTCAATGGGCGTCACCTTCTGGCCCAGGAGGATGCCGGGCCTGTCGCTGATGACGAACCCGTTTTGCACCTGCCGCCGGTGGAAGGCGCGGATGTTTTCCGCCGCCTCCTCCAGCACGGCCCGCAGGCCGGGTTCCAGGTCCGCGAGGGCCCTGTCGATCTGCTCCTGAGGGACCTCCAGCGAGTCCGGCTCCGCCTTGTCGAACTCCTTGGTATAGCGCCGCAGGGCGTCGTCGCCGTTCTGCCGGACATCCTCTATGATATTTGCGACGGCTCCGGAAATGTCCCGCTTCTCCTCTGGACGGGCCAGGATATCCGAAAGGGGGACCTGGTCCGCGTCTAATATCTTTATCATAGCCCTTTATCCTTTCTCCGAAAGCGCCTCCATCCGGCGGCACAGCTCCATGATCTGTTCGTGCTTGAATTTATAGCTTACCCTGTTGGCGATCAGCCGGGCGGAGATGGGCACGATGGTCTCCTTGGGCTCCAGATCGTTCTCCAGAAGGGTCTTTCCCGTCTCTACGATGTCTACGATCACATCGCTGAGTCCCAGGATGGGAGCGATCTCAATGGAGCCGTTGAGGTGGATGATGTCGATCTCCCGGCTCAGGGAGGCGTAGTAGCCTCCGGCGATATGGGGGAATTTGGTCGCCACCCGCAGGACCCGGTCCATCCGGTCCCGGAAGTCCTTCTTGGCCGCCACGCACATCCGGCACTTGCCCAGGCCCAGGTCCGCCAGCTCATAGACCTCCGGCTCGTACTCCAGGAGGATATCCTTCCCGGCCACGCCGATGTCCGCCGCGCCCCGCTCCACATAGATAGCGGCGTCCGACGGCTTCACCCAGAAGTACCGGACCCCGGCCTCTGGATTTTCGAAGATCAGCTTCCGGTTCTCCTCCTCGATGGAGGGGCAGGGGTACCCGGCGGCCTTGAACCGGGCGTAGACCTTTTCGCCCAGGCGGCCCTTGGGGAGGGCGATATTCAGAAGCTCCATCACATCTGCCCTCCTTCCGAAAAGTGGACCAGTTCCCTGTACCGCAGCCGCTGGGGGACCGCCCGCTCCACGCGGACGGAGCGTCCCGCCGCCGCCAGCGCCCGGGCCCTCTCCGCCACGGAGGCGGGGTCGTCCTGGGGATCGTAGAGCAGCAGCACGTCCACGTCGTAGTCGCCGCCCTGGTCCAGCCGCTCCAGCTGGTCAAGGTAGACCGCGAAGCCGATGGCCCCGCCGGTCTTTCCCATGCGGCGCAGCAGGTTGTCGTACCGGCCTCCGGCCAGCACGCCGCTGGCGAGTCCCGGCAGGTATCCCCGGAAGATCACGCCGTTGTAGTAGCGCATATCGTTGACGATGGAGAAATCCAGCCGCACCCGCTCCAGCAGATCCAGCCGCTCCAGGATGCGGCACAAGCCGTCCAGTTCCTCCAAAGCTTCCCTGGCCTCCCGGCCCCCGGCCAGGGCCTCCAGCTGGGGAAGGACCTGGGCGGGGGGGCCGTAGAGCCGGGAGAGGCGGCACAGCTTTTCCGACAGCCCGTGCTCCAGCCCCGCCTGGGCGCAGAGGGAGCGGATGGCCGGGGCGTTCTTCCGCCCCAGCTCCCCCAGGAGCGCCGTCCGGACGCCGTCCTCCAAGCCCTCCTGCTCCGCCAGCAGGCCGGATACCAGGCCCACGTGGCCCAGGTCCAGCAGATACTCCTCGCTGAGGAGGGCGAGGCTCTCCGCCGCCAGGGCCAGCACCTCGCCCATGGCGGACAGGTCCAGCGCGCCGGTACACTCCAGCCCGGTCTGCATGATCTCCCGGTAGCCCGCGGCGGCAGGGGAGGTGCGGTAGACGTTCTCGTGGTAGTACACCTTCTCCAGCGCCTGGCCGGAGGGTTGGATGTTCTTGATGATGGACAGGGTCACATCCGGCTTCAAGGCCATCAGCCGCCCGTCGGTATCGGTAAAGGTCAGGATGTTCTCGCTGACCAAAAAGCTCTTGTTCCTGGCGTACAGGTCGTAGGGCTCGAATTTGCTCATGCGGTAGCTCTGGTAGCCGTGGCGGCGGTACAGCTCCCGCAGCAGCAGTCCGGCCCGCTCGTCGGGCCGCCGGATAGGGGAATCGTTCATCCCTGTTTCTCCTGTTCCTCGTTTTTCTCCAGCCGCTCCAGGATCAGCTGATAGCCGCCCGCGCCGTAGGAACAGCACCGGTTGACCCGGCTGATGGTGGCGGTGCTGGCGCCGGTGGCGGCGGTGATGGCGTTGTAGACCTGCTTCTGTCCCAGCATTTTGGCCACCAGGATCCGCTGGGAACAGTCCTGGATCTCCCTCCCGGTCATCAGGTCCTCCAGAAAGGCCCTGCACTCCGCCGGGGTCTCCAGGGCCAGGACTGCCTGGACCAGCAGCTCCGCGCCCTCTCCATGGAATACCTCCACGCGCGTTCCTCCTTTTTGCTTTTTGGGTTTTACTTTAGCATAGTAACACGGTAAACAAAAAAAGTCAAGACAAGGGAAACTGGAAAACCGATTGATTTTTTCCAGGAGGTTGACAAATTTTTGTCAATTCTTACAAATCGAGCGCAATGTGTTGGTCAAAACAGTAGAAATATCTGTTTTGCGGAAGAAAAGCGTATCTCTTGTGGACAAACGGTAGGAATTTCATTATAATGAACATAAGGGAGGCGCCGGTCATGGTCTCCCTCTGCCCGTCAGCCCGGGCAGGCAACCTGAGAGGAGGAGGATGTCATAATGAACGAGATCGCTAGCAGCATTTATAAACATTCCATGAAACTGGAACGCCGTACGGCATCGCTCTATGTCCAGAATACGGGCTGTCAACAGTGCCCTCCCGGCTACGGCTGGGGGCCTGGGATACGCAACCACTTCCTGCTTCACCATGTGGTCAGCGGGAAGGGGGTCTACGTGTGCCGGGATGGGCGCTACGAGCTTACCGCGGGGGATACGTTCCTGGTCTACCCCAACACCACCATCCACTACTGCGCCGACGCCGTCCAGCCCTGGGAGTATGTCTGGGTGGGCTTTGGCGGACTGGACGCCGGAGGGTACATGGAGCGGACGGACTTCACGCCGGAGGAGCCTGTCTACCGCGGGCGGGACGGCGAGGAGTTGCGCAGGCTCATCCAGACGGTATATGAGCACTATGGCACCCGGCCCTGGGAGCAGCTGGAGATGACCGCGCGGCTGTGCGACCTGCTGGCCTTCCTGGTGCGTACCTCCCAGCGGCAGGGGAAGGGGAGCGCGGACGCGGCGGACTGCGCCCTGGTGGCGGCGGAGTACATCATCAACCACTACGAGGAGCCCATCACCGTGGAGGGCCTGGCGGCCTATGCCTCCGTCAGCCACTCCAGCCTGTACCGCCGGTTCGTCAAGCGCTTCCAGATCTCTCCCAAGCGCTTCCTGCTGGAATACCGCATCGAGCGGGCCTGCGCCCTGCTGGCGGATACGGGCTGCTCCGTCCAGGAGGTGTCTGCCTCGGTGGGCTTTGAGGACCCCTTTTACTTCTCTCGGGCCTTTAAGGACGTGAAGGGGATATCTCCCCGGCAGTACGCCATCCAGCATCGGAGCGCGGCGAAGTAGGCCGGTGCCTCCATAACGGGAAAACGCGCCGGGAGGCCATCCGCCTCCCGGCGTTTTGCGGCTGAAGGATGAAATAAAAGTGGGGGTGAATGCACAAAAAATCCATGTTCAAAGGATAGGGACCCATATATAATAGGAAGCAATGGGCTCAAAAATCAATTCATATAGGAGGCTTCTCTATGGATCGAACATTTTCTCCCGCGTCGGACTTCCAGCGGCTGGAGGCGGCCATTGCAGGGCTTTACGCGCCCAACGCCGTTCCCGCCCAGGTGGAGCGGTATCACGCGCTTTTTGAGGGCTACGCGGCGGCCTTCGGCCCCTGCGGCCAGGCGGCGGTGTTCTCCGCTCCCGGCAGGACGGAGATCGGCGGCAACCACACCGACCACCAGCACGGCAAGGTCCTGGCCGGAAGCGTCGATCTGGACATCATTGCCGCCGTGGCCCCCAACGGGGAGCGGGTCATCCGTCTCCAGAGCGAGGGGTTCCCCATGGACGTGGTGGACCTCGACGATCTGGAGGCGAGGCCGGAGGAGTACAACCGCTCCGTGTCCATCCTCCGGGGGATCGCCGCGTGGTTTGCCCGGCAGGGGTGCAGGCTGGAGGGCTTCAACGCCTACACCACCTCCACTGTCTTTAAGGGCAGCGGCCTCAGCTCCAGCGCGGCGCTGGAGATACTGCTGGGGAACATTTTCAACAGCCTGTTCCATGAGGGCAGATGTACCCCGGTGGAGCTGGCCCAGATCGGCCAATATGCCGAAAACGTCTATTTCGGCAAGCCCAGCGGCCTGCTGGATCAGATGGGGTCCTCCGTGGGCGGCATGGTGACCATCGACTTCGCCGACAACGACCACCCCGTGGTGGAGAAGGTCGATTTCGACTTCGCCTCCGCCAGACATGCCCTGTGCATCATCGACAGCGGCGCGGACCACGCCGACCTGACGGACGAGTATTCCGCCGTACCGGGGGAGCTGAAGAAGATCTGCGCCCGCTTCGGCAAGGGCGTCCTTCGGGAGGTGCCGGAGGCGGATTTCTTCGCCGCCCTGCCGGAGCTGCGCCGGGAGTGCGGCGACCGGGCGGTGCTGCGGGCCGTCCATATCTACGATGAGAACCGCCGTGTGAGCGGACAGGTGGAGGCCCTGCGCCGGGGAGATTTCGACACCTTCCTCATGTACATCAGGGATTCGGGACTCTCCAGCTGGCGGTACCTCCAGAACGTGACCCCCGCCGGGTATACGGAGCATCAGGACGTGGCCCTGGCCCTGGCCCTGGCGGAACGTATCCTGAACGGCCGGGGGGCCTGCCGGGTCCACGGCGGCGGCTTTGCCGGGACCATCCAGGCGTTCGTGCCTCTAGATATGCTGGAGGGCTTCAAGGCGGAGATGGAGCGGGTCATGGGCGCGGGACGGTGCCACGTGCTGTCCATCCGTCCCGTGGGCGGCGTGAGGCTGGTGTAAGGAGGCGGATGGAATGAAGGACGTAAGCACATACATCGCGGCGCTGGTGGAGTACGCCGTGGAGCGGAAACTGATCGAAGGGGCGGACCGGGTCTGGGCCCGGAACCAGCTGCTGGCGGCGCTGGCGCTGGACGACTGGCGGGAACCGGAGGAGTCCTTGAAAGATGCCTCTCTGGAGGAGACCCTGGGCGCGCTGCTGGACGATGCTGCGGCGAGGGGCGTCATCGGGGACGACATTACCAGCCGGGATCTGCTGGACACCTGCCTCATGGGCATCCTGACGCCCCGGCCCGGCGCGGTCATAGGGGAATTTCGGGCCCGCTGCGCTCAGAGCATGCAGGAGGCGACGGACTGGTATTACCGGTTCAGCCAGGACACGGACTACATCCGCCGTTACCGCATCGCCCGGGATGTGAAGTGGGTGACTCCCACGGAGTACGGCGATCTGGACATCACCATCAACCTCTCCAAGCCGGAGAAGGACCCCCGGGCCATCGCCGCCGCCAA